>JAISWN010000268.1 GCA_031271075.1 Treponema sp. | reverse complement strand
CGGGAGCTTTTCCAGGCCATTGCCGGACGGCCCGCCCTTGCCATCGCCGGTCTGGAGAAGGAATGGAGGCCCTACCCGGTTCTCCACCTGGATCTGACCGGTACCAGTTACCAGGGCGTAGAAAACCTGGATTCCCGGCTTGCCTCCAACCTGCGGATGTACGAGGAAACCTGGGGAGCTGACGCCGCCGATTCTACCGCCGACGCGCGGTTTTTCGGCCTTATCAGGCGGGCCTGCCGGCAGGCAAACAGCCCCGTAGTGGTGCTGATAGACGAATATGACAAACCCCTCACCGACACCCTGGGAAAACCCGAACTGCACCGGGAGATGCGGGAGCGGCTCCAGGGCTTTTACAGCGTCCTTAAGGCCGCGGATCAGTGGCTGCGTTTTGTGTTCCTGACGGGAGTTACCAAATTTTCCAAGGTGAGCATCTTCAGCACTTTGAACCAGCTTCGGGACATCAGCATGAGCGCCCAGTTCGCCGGCCTCTGCGGGATAAGCGAACCGGAACTGGCCGCCAACTTCGGCCCGGAAATTGAAGCCCTGGCGGAGAAAAAGAAAAGGCCCGCCGCCGAAATAGTAAGGGAAATGCGGAAGCGTTACAACGGCTACCATTTTTCCAAGGGTGAAAACTCGCCGGTAAGCGACGGGATGTACACTCCTTTCAGTGTCTTGAATACTTTCGCGAACCGTGATTTTTCATACTACTGGTACCAAACCGGGACGCCGGCCTTCCTGGTAGAATTACTAAAGCAGACCGATTTTGATCCGCGGCAGTTGAACGGCGGCATAAGGATAGAGCCGCAGACCATAGAGGCTACCGGCCGGAGAATCCCTACCCGCCGCCCATCCTCTACCAGTCCGGGTACCTCACTATCACGGATTACAACGAGCGTTACGATGAATACACCCTGGGCTTCCCCAACGAGGAAGTAAAATACGGTTTCCTCAAGTCCCTGCTTCCCGGTTACGCCCCCCATCCCCGGGATATTCAGGGGGTTTACCCTGATGGGTGAATTTACCCAGGCGGAGCCGCGAAGCGCCGCGGGCCGGGCGGATCTGGTGGTTACCACCGATGATACGGTTTACTGTTTTGAATTCAAACTGACCGGGAAGGGAACCGCGGAAGACGCCCTGAGGCAGATAGACGGGAAGGGCTATCTCGTTCCCTATACGGCGGGAAGACGCCGGCTGGTCAAGGTAGGGGCGGTGTTCGATCCCGCCACCCGGACGCTGGGGGAATGGGTAAGCGGCGAATAATCCGGAATGGCGCAGGCGCCTGGGCCTTACTGTTTCAGGGTACCACCGCCGCCCCAGTTGTCGAACTCCAGGATGGTCAGGTATATGTCCCCCTGCTCAATGCCCAGTTCCCGGGAGAAGAGCGCGAAGATCTCCTCGGTGAATTTCTTCTTGGCCTCGAACTCCGCCTTGTGGAAGATGCGGATTTCCACAAAAGCGCCTTCAATCTTCACGCCGGCCTTGTAAAGAACCCGGTCCCCGGAGAAATCAACCAGGAGGGTCGCCTCGTTCTTGGTGGGGATGATACTGATAAGCCGGCCGAATTCGGCCTTGAGTTTTTCCTGCTTCTCTTCCGAAAGCCTCTGAACGGTGTTGACGGCAATGTAGGGCATGATTACGCCTCCTTAAAGTATTACGGGTATGGAGAACCGGCTCCAAAACCGTTATGCTGAACCAATGGCAGGATAACAGATAGCCTTAAAAACACAAAGAGGGTAAATCATGAAACAGATGAAGATCGGAAAATCGGGCATTGAGGCATCGGTGGTGGGTATCGGCGCCTGGGCCATAGGCGGGGACAGCAACTGGGGCCCCAGCGACGACGCCGAGTCGATCCGGACCATCCACCGGGCCCGGGAACTGGGTATCACCCTGCTGGATACCGCCCCGGCCTACGGGCTCGGCCACAGCGAGGAGGTGGTGGGGAAGGCGCTGCAAGGCCGCCGGGCTGATTATGTCCTTTCCACCAAGGGAGGACTCCGCTGGGACAACTGCGAAGGCGCCCTTCTCATGGAGCGGGACGGGGTACGGGTGCTGAGGAACAGCCGCCCCGAGAGCCTTGCCTGGGAACTTGAACAGAGCCTTAAACGCCTGCGGACGGATTACATCGATCTGTACATCATCCACTGGCAGGCGGTACCGGAATTTCCGGTTCCCATCAGCGATACCATGGGTTTCCTCCTCAAGGCAAAGAAAGAGGGGAAGATCCGGGCCATCGGCGCTTCCAACCTGAGCGTCGAGAATTTTAAGGACTACGTGGCGGCCGGACAGTTGGATCTGATCCAGGAAAAGTACAGCATCCTGGACCGGGCCGCGGGGGACCGGTTTTTCGATCTCTGCGGCCGGTACGGCGTTACTTTTCAGGCTTATTCCCCCCTGGAACGGGGCGTTTTAACCGGCAAGTACAAGCCCGGGGATCCGGTGAACATGGCGGGGGCCAAGCGAAACATCAAGTGGTACCAGCCGGAATACCTCCCCAGGATCGTGGAGCTTACCGGGAAATGGGAGCCTCTCTGTGGGAAATACGGCTGTACCATGACAAACCTGGTAACTGCCTGGACCGCCGCGGCCCAGGGGAAGGACTCAAGCGTAAGCGTCCTGATAGGGGCCCGCACCGCGGCCCAGGTGGAGGAAAACGCCGGGGGAGGCGGCCTGAGCCTTGAGGCGGAGGATTTTGCCTCCATGCTAAAAGACGCCGAAGCCGTCTCCTGAATGGAAAATGAGTAAAAAACCTTTAGATAAATTTCATGTTACCGATAAGGAAAGGGGGCGTCTCCGGTCTTTCGCGGATGCGCCTATCTTTTGTATTAACAGGGAGGGATTGTGGCTTACACCAACCAACTATCCGCGTATCGGGAAACCAGGGTAAAAACCGCCAGTCAGGGGCAGCTTATCATCATGCTGTATGACGAGACGGTAAAGCATCTTGACCGGGGGCTGGAACTGCTGAATTTGAACGTGAAAGGCAAGCGGGACCCGGGAAAAATCGAAAAAATCAACAAGGCCGTCCTTAAGGCCCAGGAGATCATTACCGAACTGATGGCCTCCCTGGATTTTGACCAGGGCGGGGAAATAGCCCAAAACCTCTTCTCCCTCTACTCCTGGTTCAACCAGGAACTCCTGGAAGCCAATGTACGGCAAGACCCCCGGCGGATAACCATTGTCCGTAACATGGTTAATGAACTGCGGGGCGCCTGGAACGAGGCGGTGTCCAGAACTTCCGCGGAAACCGTAAAGCGCCCCGTAGTCGGCGTGAACATTGCCGGGTAAGGGGGCTTCATGGCAGCTATAGCCGGTAAACCCGCGGGGGGGAAGATCCCTCCCCCAGACGGTATCAGCGATTGGGAACTCAGCCAGCGGGTCGCCGTGTTGCGGCGTTTCCGGGACCTTCTTACCGAACAGCGGGATCGCTTCCGCTCGTACCTGGAGGCCCTGGACAGGCAGCGGCAGGTTATAGAAACCGGAACCACGGAAGAACTGATAGCCCATGTGGAGCTGGAGGAAAAGATCGTAACCGATATTTTTTCCATCCAGAAGGTTATCGATCCCCTGGATAAGATGTACCGGGCCGTATACCCGGGCAAGGCCGGTATTTCCGGACACGCCGCCGGCGATGATGTATCCGACGTATCGGGGATCAAGTCCGCCCTGGAAGAATTGAAGAAAGAGGCGATAGTTCGCTCCGGCAAAAACCGGGATCTCCTTTCCCGCCGTATGGCGGCTATCCGTTCCGAGATCACGGCCCTGCGAAGAAACCCCTACCTTAAATCCCCCCGATCCGCCGCCCCTGCCCCCACGCTGGTGGACATTTCGGGGTAGCAGTTTGTTGCGGGGGAATCGGGCATCGGAACCTAAAGCCCGGCGGCGGCAGGCCGGGAGATACCTTTTGGAAAATCATCAAAAATTCAAAGAATTCGCCTAAAACCATTGACATCAAGCGAAATTTAAGGTATTTATAGATTACTTAACAAGAGCTTGCCCAAAACCAACCTCGAAGCTAAGGTTCGCGTTGGGGAACAGGCTCAAATATTAGTAAATTTTTCCATAAGTGTTATGGATAACGCCGCTGTAGCTCAGTTGGTAGAGCAAAGGACTGAAAATCCTTGTGTCAAGAGTTCAATTCTCTTTGGCGGCAGAAGGGTATGGTTTGAAAAACGACGTAATCCGGCCTATTTTAAAGACGGAGAATCATCATGGGACGGATAAAAAGCGCTCTTGAAATTGCCCTGGAACGGACCGAATCGGTCAAAAGCGACAAGGGCAGCATCGATCAGTTTGAGGCGCGGCAGCAGGGTAAAAAAACCGCCAACGAATTCCTCGAAAATCCCGGGAAGAACCTGGAGGCCGAGCTAAAAAAGACCCCCAGGGAACAGCAGGCAAGTTTTAAGCAGGGGCTTTTCGATGTATTCATCTCCCAACTCGGCCTTCCCGTTTCAAAGGACGATGAAAAACGGGTGGAGGCGCTGGGCCGGGGGCTTCACGCGATCATCCCCGACAGCCGCTTTTCCGGGCTTTTCAAGCAGTTCACCCAGCTCCTCTCCCGCTACCTGGACGAAGTAGCCCACTACGAAGAGGCGATCCGCCGTCAGTACGAACCTAAACTCCGGCAGAAGGAGGAAGAACTGGCCAGGCGGTTTGGCCGCAAGGTACAGATCGATCCCTTCCAGGACCCGGAATTCCTCAGCTTCTACAACCAGCACATGAACGCGTTGAAGTCCGACTATCAGGCCGCGGTGGATCGGGTACGGGAAGAAACCCAGCGATGCTTTGAAGGGCAGCGGCGGTAACCGGCCCTTACTGCGTAACAGCCCGACGATCTAGCGCTCAATGAGCCGCTTGAGGAGCGTGTCGTTATGCCGCCAATCCCGGGCGGTTTTTACCCGCAGATCCAGTTCTATCTTCCAGTCAAAGATGCGGTCCAGATCTTTCCGCGCCGCCTGACGGATAGCTTTGATCGTCTGTCCGCCCTTCCCTACCACCATGCCCTTCTGGGATTCCCGCTCCACGGCGATAAAGGCCCGTACCCAAAGCCGCCTTCGGGGGGGCGCGCCGCGGTATTCCCCGGCAGGAGCCCCATCTCCGGTATCGCCGGACGGGCCGTCCCGAAACTCCATGTCGGCCACATCAACGTAAATTGAATGGGGCAGTTCCTCCCGCAGCCGGGCCACGGCTTTTTCCCGGATTATCTCGGCAATACGGAACTGCACGCCCTGATCGGTGTAGAAATCCGCCGGATAGAAGGGTTCCCCCCACGGGGCAAGGTGGAAAAGGCAGTCCAAAAGTTCCCCAAGCCCCCGGTTTTTGAGGGCGGAGACCTGAAAGATCCGCTCCCTTTTTAAGGCGGGGATCTTGTCCCGCAGAAAGGTAAGGGCCTCTTCAAAATCCGCGCCGGGGGCGTCGATTTTGTTGACCCCGGCGACTAAACGATCCGCAAGGGGAAGGATTCTTGCCGCGATAGCTTCCTCCTCCCCCGCGGGAGGGCGGGAGGCGTCCAGCACGTAGAGGATAAGATCCGCCTCTTCCATGGAACGATCCGAAACGGAGAGAAGCTTCCGGTTGAATTTTTTTTCGGATTTATGCCGGCCCGGGGTATCTACAAACACGATCTGCCCCGCTTCCCGGTTCACGATACCCCGGATGGCATTCCGGGTTGTCTGGGGCACGGGGCTTACAATGGCTACCTTTTCCCCGCAGAGCCGATTCACCAGGGTGGACTTTCCCACCGACGGCCGGCCAACCACCGCCGTGAAGGCGGCCTTCTTTTGTCCATCCATGGAGCCATCCTAGCGTCTTTAGTCTGAAAAAACAACGGAACCGGGAAACAAGGCGCTGGCCGTGATAGCTACCTATAACATTAGTAAAGTGGCTAGCCAGTTAATTGTATTTGTCGGCGCCTATGCGTTTCTCCTGGTTTCCGCCCTGGGGAATGTCCTTGCCTCTATACCGAAATTTTGCGGTCCCGGGCGCTTGTCTCCCAGTAGTTTACCAAACGCCCGCCGCGGACAACATACACGCCGGGGTAAAGAACGGTGGTCGAGCAGATGTGGGTGGGAATGACGTACAGAATGGACCCCACGGCGGGGCCGCCTCCCCTCATGCGGAAGACCCAGTGCTCCTCGCTGTGCGATTCCGGCGCGGCTTCCGGCAGGCCGGCGATGATCCCGCGCTCCCCCTCCTGGTCGGCGGAAATAGCCTTGTAGCCCAGGTCCAGGGTAAAAAGGTCTTTGGCCGGATGGCTTATCACCCGGGTCAAGAGCGCCGCGGCGGGGGTAAAGTCCAGATCCCTGTATTTCGCGTCGTAGCCGTGATCCTGAATAAACAGAGTCCCCGGCGAAAGGAAGGCATCCCTGTTGCGGGCATGGAAGGGGAAGGTCGGCGTTCCGCCCATCACCAGCACGGGAAGTTTCCGCCCCGCCGCCTCGATAGCCGCCCGCGCCGCCAGCAGCTTTTTTGCCGCCGCCGCGACAGCCGCTTCCCGCTCACCCGGGTCTTTTATGCCCAGGTTTCCGTCATAACAGTGAAAACCCTCCAGCTTGAGGCCGGAAATCCGCGCTGCCGCAAGGCAGAATTCCTTTAGGGCCGCCTCTTCCAACTGAACGCCGGTACGGTTCATGCCGCAGTTCAGGTCCGCCAGCAGGGGAATTGTCAGCCCCGCCGCAGAGGCCGCCGCCCCCAGCAGGGAAAGCTGCTCCAAGTCGTCCCCCGCCGCCCAGAAAGTCGAGCCGCCATAACGCAGGTTAAGCGCGACAAACCGGCCTATCGCGGGCCCCACCAGCGGGTACGAGACAAGAACATGTTCCGCGCCGCACATGGCGCACATTTCCGCTTCGGCAATGGTGGCGCATTTGAAACGCCTTATGCCCCGGGCCTGAAGCATCCGTATCACCGCCGCGTTTTTGTGGGTCTTCACATGCGGCCACATACGCTCCGGCCCGCCCGCAATGGCCAGCGCCTTTTCGATGTTCTCCCCGATAAGATCCTCGTGGTAAACCAGCGCCGGCGAAGGAATCTCCCCCTCGCCTTCAAAATGATAGTCAAAGTTTTGCATACCAGCCTCCTCTCACGGGCTTTACCGCTCCAGTTCGACAAGAAGCTCTATTTCTACCGGGATATTGCCCGGCAGCGCGTTCATTCCCACCGCCGAGCGGGAGCAGCACCCGCGTTCCTCACCGAATATGTCGACTAACAGTTGGCTTCCGCCGTTGGCCACCAGGGGCTGGTCGTAAAAAGTATCCGTACCGGCGACGAAACAGAGCATTTTTACGATACGTTTTACCCTGTCAAGGTCCGTAATTTTGGCTTTTAGATTGGCCAACAGGTTAAGAATACAGTAACGGGCCGCTTCCTGCCCCTGCTCGACGGTGAATTCGGCGCCAAGTTTGCCGGTAAACCGCTGCCGGCCGTTAAAAACGGGACCGCACCCCGAAAGGTAATAGAATGCGTCACCGAATTCCTTGACCGGCTCGTAGATGCCGCCCTTTGCCGGAGGATCGGGCATAATGAGCCCGTACTTTTTCAGCGTGTTTTCAAGATTTTGCATATCATCCTGCCTAAAAAAATGAGCGCGTCCAAAAACATTGCCGCTTCCTGAACATACCGCAGCCGAAAGGCGGATGTCTTTAAAGGCGCTTCTTGTTGTATCAAATAATACCCGCTATCCGCCGCCTTGTAAACAATAAACGCACAACAAAATTCTTGTTTGCAAAAAAATATTTTAGTGGTAGTATAATAAAAGAGAATAGACTTGTTCGAGAACCCGGTTGGTTCTCTGCTGGCCTGTGGCTGGCTTGCAAGTCCTGCAAACTGCGCAGACTAAAGTCTGACGCATTTTGCTGTTTTTTAGCGGTTGTTGGCGAACCTTTGGTTCGACAGAAACTGAAGTTTCCGAACAACTCT
>JAISWN010000235.1 GCA_031271075.1 Treponema sp. | reverse complement strand
CCATTGCAATATAAACAAGACTGAAGATTTTTCCTTTCCCGATAAAATCCAAATACGGCCTTGAAAAGGCAAAAAAAGGACTTTCGAGCATTTGATCAAATTTCTTTTTGCCGCCGGTTCCAACATCACTCATAAACTAACCTCCATGATAGCCCGATCATAGTCATTCTTGCTTTGGTATGCCAAGCCCCGGATGTAGGCGTTGGCAATCCGGCTCTTTGCCGGGGCGCCGGACTTACTCTGCAAGTCCGCTTAATACCCCGCCGAACCGCAGGTTCGACTTCAGGGCGAGGTTGTTGATTGGGAGATCATTTCCGGATGTAAGGCGGACGATTGAAGATTCGGCTGTCCGGGGGGTATAATACCGGCATTGCAACGCCCAAATGCTGGAATTAATAATGCTGTCTTTTAGGGCGGGGGAAGTATATAATCAACTCCTGGGGGAGTTGTAACAGGGCCGGCCAGGCCGGGCCTTTCCCGGCGCGCCTTCCTTGTGAGGGACCAAAGGCTGGGGTAGAATGCCCTTATGGTCGGGGAAAAATCCCGTGTTAACCGTACTTACCGGGGCTTTCTGGTTCACCCCTGGGCCGATATGTTCCGCCGTTCCCCGGAGAGGGAGCCTGGCGCCGGCTTAGGCGGGGGGCGGCTCTACTTTGTGGGCCGTCTTGAGGACGGCAGAACCTTCGCCGCGGTAGCGCCTCCGGCAAAAAACTGCCTGGGCTTCCACGTAAGGGAAAACGACCTGCCCCGCTGCAAAACCCTGCTCTCCCGGATACCTTTTTCCCCTTGCCCGCCGATTCTGGAATTTTTTGACCTCCGGGAGGGGCTGGTGTTCCTCCGGTTCTCCCATCTGGCGGATCGGGCCGCCGCTTACAAGGCCCTTTCCCGGGGGGCTGTGCAAAGTCCCGACGGGGGAGAGAAGCCGGTGGAAAGTTTCCTGATGGAACGGCAGATCCGGGGCTGGATGGAAATTACCGGAGAGCCGCGGCCGGGCGAACTGGTGGATCTGGTCTTTCTTAACCCGGAAATTTCCCCCTGGTCTCCCCCGGCGTCCTTCCTCCCGCCTCTCCGGGTGGCCTCAATTGATATTGAAACCGACACCAGACAGGGAACCATCCTGGCCGCCGCGGTGTCCTGGGCCGAGTCCGGGGATCTGAACCGGGAATTCAAAAACGGAAAGGGGCAGGCGCGGGTGCTGGGCGGGGGAACCGCCGGGGAGGATGCCGCCGCCGGAGGGGGGATCGTCTTTCATCCCGACGAGGCCTCCCTGCTCCGCGCCCTGGTGGACGATATCCGCGTCCTTGACCCGGATGTGCTTACGGGCTGGAACTTCCTGGACTTTGACTTTCCCCGGATCGCCGGCCGCTGCGCCCTTCACCGTATCCCCCTGCTCCTGGGCCGATCCCGGGAGGAGGCGAAGTTTTTCGCCGGAGAGCCGGGCTGGGGCTGGCGGCGCAGGTCCGCGGCGGCCCTGGTACCGGGCCGGCAGGTTCTGGACGCCCTCCGGGTAGTCCGGGCCGGGGGCCAGGGTATCCTTACCGGCATGGATGAAGGGGGCTACTACGGAAGCTACTCCCTGGAATCGGTTTCCCGGCGGGTACTGGGGGAGGGTAAGCTGGTGGCCTCCTCCGGGGAGGACAAGATCGCCGAACTTGAGGCCCTCTACGCCCGGAACCCCGGGGAATTCGGGGCCTACTGCTGCCGGGATTCGGAACTGGTTCTGCGGATCCTCGCCGTCACGGGTTTTTTCCGGCTTACCCTGGAGCGGGCCTGCCTTACCGGGGTAAGCCTGGACAAGGCCTGGACCAGTGTGGCGAGTTTTGAGCGGATCTACGGCATGGAACTGCGCCGGAAGGGCATCGCCCCGCCCCTGGATGATCCCCGGCGTCAGGTGTCCGGGGCCGCCGGAGGAACGGTGCTGGAACCCCAGCCGGGTTTTTTCAACAATATCGCCGTGTTCGATTTCCGCAGTCTCTACCCAACGGTGATGCTCACCTTCAACATCGATCCCCTGGCCCACGCCCGGCTGGATCCGGGGGCTCTGCCCTCCGCTTCACCCTCCGCTCTGCCCTCCGCTTCACCCTCCGCTTCACCCTCCGCCGGCTCCGCTGCCGAAAGGGAAGGGCCTATCCTGGCCCCCAACGGGGCCGCCTTCTCCCGCCTTCCCGGACTGCTCCCCGGCCTCATCGCCGGGTACTTCGCCGCCCGGCGGGAAGCCATAGACCGGGGGGATGACATAGCCGCCCAGGTATACAAGATCCTGATGAACAGCTTTTACGGGGTTTTGGGAACCGCTTCCTGCCGCTACGGCCGCACGGAACTGGCGGGGGCCATTACCTCCTTCGCGCGGAAATGGCTCCTGGCCTCCCGGGACTGGTTTAAGGCCCGGGGCCGCCGGGTGATCTACGGGGATACCGATTCCCTCTTTGTGGAAAGCGGCCTGGACGACCAGGCGGGCTACGGGGATTTCGGCAGGCTCTGCGGGGAACTGGTCCGGGAACTGAACCTCTACCTGGCGGAGAGGATACGGGAGGAATACGGCCTTGAATCCTTTATCGAACTCCGGTTTGAAAAAGCCTACCGCCGCTTTTTTATCCCTCCCCTGCGGAACATCTTTAGCCCGGAAGGGGAGGAAGGGTCCGGGGAAGGCGGGGAGGATCCGGCGCCCCTTCACGCCGGGGTTTTGCGAAGCGGCGGCCTCCGGGGCAGGGCGAAAGGTTACAGCGGCTACCTTATCCCTCCCGGCGGGGGCAGGGAGACCGTGGAGGTAAAGGGCATGGAGGCGGTGCGGAGCGATTCCACCCCCCTGGCCCGGCGGATACAGCTTGAGCTCCTGGAACTGGTCTTTTCCGGCGCCGGGGAAACCGAATTCCGCCGCCGGGTGGAAGAAAGCCTGGAGGAACTTCGGGCGGGGAAACTGGACGGCGAACTGGTGTACCGGAAGCGCCTTTCCCGTCCCCCGGAGGAATACACCGCTTCCACCCCGCCCCAGGTAAAGGCCGCCCGCGCCCTGGGCTGGAAGGGACGGCGGGGTACGGTTGAATACGTCTGGACCCTTAGGGGGGCTGAACCCGCATCCTTCCCCCACGGCCCCCTGGATTACGGCCACTATGCCTCTGCCCAGCTTCTCCCGGTAGCCAAGTCCATAGCCGACGCCGCGGGCTGGGACATGGGGGACCTTTTCCCGAAAACCCCCGGCCATAAACCGGACCCCTCCGGAAGGCAGATGGAATTCGGTTTTTAAAAACCCGCAGCCGGCTAGTCGTAGAAAATTCTGACCTGTTCCACCTGGATACGGTGTTTCAGTTTCAGTACGAGAAGCTGATCCTGGGGATAGTACACCCAGCCTGAGGAATCGTAACTCTCGTAACGGGGATCGGATCGCCAATCCATGCCGTGAAGCTGGATCCGGTTAAAGGGACGTACCCCCCAGACCATCAGGTAGTGGGTCTCTTCCACAGGGAAGCTAATCGAAATATCCAATATCTGGTTTTCCCGGACGGCGGATACGGAAGGGGAACTTGTCCAGAGCCAGATGCCGTCAATCCCAAGGCCGGCTATCCGGGGATAATATTCGGGAGGGGGATAATATTCGGAGGATTGAAGGCCCCGGTAGAGCCGGACGGAATCCAGTCTGCCGATCTCCTCCTCTGCCGGGGCTGACTCGTCAAGGGAGAGCCGGGCGGGGATTCCCTCCTCGTCCGCCAGGGAGAGGACCGAGAGGATAAGGGTGCGGCCAACCGCGGCCCAGGCCGCGTTGCCGGCTGTTTCCGCCCAGACCGCCAGGGCCTTCCCCAGGCGCAGGTTGAATTCGGTATCCGCGATCCCGTCCCGGAACACCAGAACCAGACCTTGGCCGGAATTCCAGACGCCGGATACGCGGGTAAGCTGTCTGGAAATCAGGATGCAGGTCTGTTCCGGAAGATCCCCAAAAGGATTCTCCCCCTGGGGACGGTGCTGTTTTACCTCCGAAAAACCCTCAAATATGCCGGGAACCAGTTCGGGGCTTAGAGCGGCGGGATCAATATCCCTTACCAGCGCCGCCGCCCTGTTCACAAGGCCGGGGGCCCGGATGGAAAGGTATTCAAAGACATGATCCTCCCCAAGAATCTCCGGGGATCCTTCGTCGATCAGCCGGGAAAGCCGGGAAAGCCGTTCCCGATCGGCGGTATTTAAGGCAGAATAGGTACGGCCTATCCCCCCCAGGTACAGGGAGGATCCGTAACCGCGCCGGTTCCCGTTGAGAAAGGCGGAAGATATCAGGGTCTTCGCGTTCTGGTAAGTCCCCCTGCCTACAGCTTCGCCCAGAAAGGCAACGACCAGATCTTCATCGTTTCGTCCCTGGACAAGGCGGGCCCAGAGAGAATACTGCCTGTCCCGCCAGGATCGGAGGGCGTCGTCGTAAGACTGCCGGCCAAGGGCCTCCCTAAGGGTATAATCCTCCGGGTTGAAAACCGTTTTTTCCGGAACTTCCCGGTAGGAAACGGGGGCCCCTTCACTCTCCAGAAACAGCAGGCCCGGCTCCTGCTCCCAGACGAACCGGTCGAAGGAATAACTCTGCCCGTTGGCGATGATGACAGGCAAACCGTTCTCCCCATCCAGAACACGGGATGTTTTAAGAGGTTTGTAGGAAAGGAGGAAGCCTTCAACGTCCGGGGGGAAATTCCCCTCTATCCGCAGTTCCGCGTAATCCCCGCCGGCCAGGCTGGTAAAGTTGAGTTCCCCGCCCCCGGAAAGTTTGAAAATCACCGTATTGCCGGATATAACCATGTATTCGGGAAGAGCCGCGCCTTGAGGAGCCGAACCGGCGCTTAAAAAACCTCCCCTATTCTCGTCCCCCGCAAGACGAAATTCGAGACCCCCGAAAAAAACACTCAGATTCCCGGTGATGGGGAATTCCCCCAAGCCCGCCGTTTCTTTTCCCGTCTTGTAACGCCCGCTTACCTGCATATTCCCCACCTGGCGGGTAAATCCACCCTGCCGGGCAAATTGAATCATCCCCACGATAATAAATGCCACAGTATAAAGGCCTAATAAGCCGATAATACGAGGTAAGATGGGTCTTTTCATAAACATGATATTACTAATTTTCGGCAGAGGATTCAACTTCTCTTATATTTTGTGTTCTTATATTTTGTGTAAGAGTGTTTTAAAGTCTGAAATTTTGGAACAGTTCCGGTTAGGATAATTTTATGGGTATTTACTTCGAGGCGCTTTTGACTATTTCATCCAGGTTCGTTTCATCCGGGTTCGTATCCGGACTTGAATTCCGGGACTTTTTCCGGCCCTTCCGCTGGATTCTGCTTTGGACAGCCCTCGCCATCCCGGGGCTAAACACCGTAGCGGAGCCTCTGCCGGCTGAAACACAGGTCATCATCGCCCAAATGGCGGAACTCCTGGCCCAGGGACAATTCGATAAGGCCCTTGAACTGTTCGATGGGATAGACCCCGTCGATGCCGCGGATTCCGGAATCAGGATGCTTAAGGCTTCGGTGCTGTGTTCCGCCGGGCGGGTTGCCGAAGGCCGGGCCATAGCGGAAAAGATCCTGGCCGAGGAGCCGGATAACACCGACGCCCTGATGCTTCTCTCCACCATCGCCAGGGCCGGGGGAAAGAGCCGGGACGAGAAGGCGGCCCTGGAACGGCTGTTAAAGGCGAATCCCAACAACCTGAAAGCCCTGGTGGATCTGGGGAACATTGCCCTCCGGGGAAGGTCTCCCAAAACGGCGGCTTCCTACTTTGACCGGGCTTTGGCCCTGGAACCTGAACACCTGGAGGCCCTTATCGGCCGGGCCAACATACACCGCCAAAACCAGGAACCCCGGGAGGCCGAAGCCCTACTCAACCGGGCGGTGTCCCTCCATCCCCGGGAACCGGCTCCCTTTACGGAACGGGCAAAACTCTACCGGAGGGCCGGTTACCCCGCCCAGGCCCTGGAAGACCTGGATAGTGCGGCAAAACTGGACCCCAAGGATTACTGGATCGCCGCGGATCGGGGCGCCGTTCTGGTGGAACTGAACCGCAAGGGAGAGGCCCTGGAGGAATTCAACCGGGCCTTGAGTATCGACGACAGTAACTTTTTTGCCTACGTGTATGTGGCGGGAATCAAGGACGAGATGGGCGACATGGATGGGGCGGAAACCGCCTACCTGGCCCTTACCCGGCTGAAGCCGGAGTATTACTTTGCCTGGGAAGGGCTGGGGATCATCCGGATGAAGAAGGAACAGTGGGCGGAGGCCCGGGACGCCTTTCTGGAAGCGTACCGCTACGCCCCCAACGAGTGGTGCTACGCCCTCCTGGCGTCCATATCCTGGATGAAGGCGGGCAAGCCCGCGGACCCCCGGCAGTTTCTGGATCAGGCCCTCCGTAAAGCCCGCCAGAGCCCCGGCCAGAATTCCCTGGAGTACCTGATGATGCGGCTCTACCGGGAATTCGCTGGGGACAACGACCTGGCCCTGAAGATCGACAAGGAAAAGAGCGAGACCCTCAAAGCCCGGATGCTTTTCTACCTTGCCGCCTACTACGATATCCGGGGGAACAAGACCCTGGCAAACAAGTACTACACCGATGTAAAAAACCTGGACACCCCCGGAATCCCCGAGTGGCGGATCAACGAGTGGACTGTTAAAACCAGGGACCTTGCGGCTTCCCCCCAGGGAAAATGACCACGAATACACACAAACTCCCGCTTTGCGGGCTATGACCTGACCGCCTGTTCACACTAGCATCCCGGCACGATTAAACTTGCGGATTTGGGCGCATTCCCACCTATGGCGGGAACCGGGCTTTCAAACTATAGATGGCTAATACATCGATTTTATGGCTTTTTTTAAGATATTGTTGTAACGTTAAAATAGGTGAGGTTACAAAATGAAAGAACACGATTTTTGTCCCCTGGATATTTCCGGGATAGCTATTCCCGGCGTCGCTGATTCCCGCGGGTACACCTCTTCCCTGTCCGGGCGGAGTGCGCCGTTACGGAATTCTACCCCCCCCCCCCCCCGGCTTCCTTAACCTAAGCGCTAACCAACATACCTCGCCTGAAGCCGAACCTGCGGTTCGGCGCGGTATGTTGTTCTCCCGAAGTGGTTGCACTGGGAGGTTTAATACTTTTTTCGTCTGTTTCATACTCCTTATGCTGGCGTCCTGCCCCCTGTGGATGCTCGAAGAGCCCTATCTCGGCGCTTCCGCTGTGGAGATAAAGCGGGAGTTGCCGGCAACGGGCATCGAAACGGTAACGGACCTGGCCCTGACCTACAACGTTCCCGCGCCGGTATACGGCGGGACTCCGGTAACGAGTTTCGCCGGGCCCCAGTATGTGGGGGCGGTAACGTGGGCAAAAAGCGCCGACGGGACGCCGCCCGGCGGCCTCTTTGAGGCCAATACGGCGTACACGGCGACGGTGACGTTGCTGGCGACGGCGGGTAGGACCTTTACCGGGGTGGGGGAGAACTCCTTTACCCACGGGGCGGCGGGGGCGGTCGTCACCAATGGGGCGAACTCCACCGTGGTAACCATCGCCTTTCCGGCGACGACCGCCGTCATGGCGGCAACGGTAAGGGATCTGGACCTGAGTTCCAAGGTTCCTTCTCCGGTAATGGGCGGGACCCCGGTAACGAGTTTCGTGGGGCCGCAGTATATGGGAGCGGTGGCGTGGATGGAGACCGGCGCCGGGACGGCGCACAGCGGGCTTTTCGCGGCCGCCACCGGCTACACGGCGGTGGTGACCCTGACGGCGATGTCGGGCTGGAACTTCAGCGCGCCGGAGTTTACCCACTCAGGGGCGGAATCGGCCCCGGTAAGCGCGCCCTCAGGCGGAAGTTATATCGCAACCATCGCCTTCCCGGCGACGGGCGGGATGGCGGCAGCGGTAACGGACCTGGCCCTGACCTACAACGTTCCCGCGCCGGTATACGGCGGGACCCCGGTGACGAGTTTCGCCGGGCCGCAGTATACGGGGGCGGTGGCGTGGACGGAGACCGGTACCGGGACGCCGCACGGCGGCGGCATCTTCGCGGCCAATACCGCGTACACGGCGCATGTTACGATGGTGGCGGCGTCCGGCTGGACCTTTACCGGTGTGGGGGAGAACACCTTTAGCCACGGGGCGCCGGGAGCAATCGTAAGCAATACGGCGGACACGGGTCTTGTTACCATCGTCTTCCCGGCGACAACCGATGTCATAGCGGAGGTGGTAACGGATCTGGCGTTGACCTACAATGTTCCCGCGCCGGTATACGGGGGGACACCGGTAACGTCCTTTTCCGGGCCCCAGTATATGGGGAAGGTGGAGTGGAATCCGGTTCCGCCCGGCGGCCTCTTTGCGGCCAATACCGCGTACACGGCGTATGTTACGATGGTGGCGGCGTCCGGCTGGACCTTTACCGGCGTGGGGGCGAACACCTTTAGCCACGGGGCGCCGGGCGTAACCGTAACCAACGTGGCGAACACGGGAGAGGTAACCATTGTCTTCCCGGCGACAACCGATGTCATGGCGGCGGCGGTAACGGATCTGGCGTTGACCTACACTGTTCCCGCGCCGGCGAGGGGCGGGACACCGGTAACGTCCTTTTCCGGGCCGCAGTATATGGGGAAGGTGGCGTGGAGTCCGGCTCCGCCCGGCGGC
>JAISWN010000234.1 GCA_031271075.1 Treponema sp. | reverse complement strand
GGCGAGGTATGTTGTTCTCCCGAAGTGGTTGCACTCGGAGGTTTAATACCTTTTTAACCGCCCTGAAGCTCCCCCGCGCAAGCGGGTTCTTGGGTATTAAGCGGACTTGCGGAGCAAGTCCGACCCCTCGGCACGAATAAACCATATATAGTGGTTGTTGAGCCGTTTGAAAATTTTTCCGACAGTCTCAACAGGTCTGTTATGTTCGTTTGGTTCCTGGTTCATTTTCCCTGCCCTTTGTTGAAACTGAGAATTCCCCGGGCAGATGGGGATGGTGTTCAAATGGTGTTCAAAAAGTATCACCTGTTGTAGAATGGCTTATGGAGACCGATAAGTCGCTGGTAGAACTTACCGCCGACCGCTTAATTAAATACATCATCGACAATCACCTGGAGGCGGGGGAGCAGCTTCCCAATGAATACGATTTAACCCGGCTCCTGAACGTGGGGCGCAGTACGGTCCGCGAAGCCGTCAGGTCCCTTTCAAGCCGCAATATTCTGGAGGTCCATCAGGGCGCGGGGACTTTTCTCGCGGGCAAGGCTCTGGGCATCGCGGAAGATCCCCTGGGCTTTACCTTTATCCAGGACAAGAAGAAGCTTACCCTGGATCTGCTGGATATACGGCTTGCCATAGAACCCCGGATGGCCGCCAAAGCCTCCCAGGAAGCTACGGCGGAGGAAATCGCGGAACTCCGGGTTCTGCTGGATGAAACCGAAGCCCTTATCCTCGGCGGGCAGGATCAGCGGCAAAAGGATATTGAACTGCACGTAAAAATTGCCCAGATCAGCAGAAATCTGGTGGTTCCCAATCTCATCCCCATTATCCAGCAGGCCATATCCTATTATTTGGATGTTGAAAATCAGGCGCTTCGGGATGAAACCCTCAAAACCCACCGGCTCATTGTTGACGCCATCGGTAATCATGACGCGGTAAAAGCCATGGACGCCATGACCCTCCATGTTCTGTATTTCATGAATATTTTACGCGGCGAATGAACCCTTCCCTCCCGGGAATTTGCCCCTTCACGCAAGCGGTTTTCCCGGGGCAAAAATCATCAGATGAATTTTAAAGAAAATACTGATTTTTCTGCTGGTTTTTGTCTTTATTTTCAATAAAATTTTGGTTGACAAGAGAAAAATTGGGGATTATTATAAAAAACTGAAAAAAATCATCGGATGAATTCTATGGTTTTTTCAAGGAAAACGGAGAATTTTTCAGGAGGAACCCCATGTCTTTAACCGTAAAGAAATTAATGGCTGGCCTTACGGTCTGTTTCCTGGCGGCGCAGGTTTTTGCCGGAGGCGCAAAGGAAAGCAAAAGCTCAAACACGGTGAAGGTTGCCGTTATGTGCCCCCTGTCCGGCGACTACGCCCGTTTTGGGGAGCTCTACAAGGCGTCCATCACCGCCGCCATGAAGGCGATTACCGGGGACGGGGCGCTGAAAGATTACACCCTGGAATTTGAGTATGTCGATGATAAAGGTTCCACCGACGGCGCTCCCACTGCGGCCACCTATGCCCTGGACCGGTACGGCTGCCATGTTTCCATCGGCCACCTGCTCACCACCATGATCCTGGTTTCCGGGCCCTTCTTCGAGGAAAAAGAAGTGCCCCTCCTGGGTATCGTTTCCGGCCCCGCTTCGGTACAGCAGGGCTGGAACTACCTGAGCATAGAGACCGGTACGGATCTTGATCAGGCCGATACGCTGATCGATTTCCTCATCAATGACAAAAAACTGGACCGGATAGGGCTTATCCACGTTAACACCGAAGGGGGAATGTCCGCCGCGAACCGCATTGAGGAAACCTTGAAAAGCAAGTACGGCAAGGCTGTGCTTACCCGGGACGCCATGTCCTTTGAGGACACGGACTTTACCGCCCAGGTGCTGAAGATGAAAAACGCCGGGGTTAACGCGGTGATCTTCTGGGGGCTCGCCCAGGGACCTTCCAATCTGTGTATGCGGCAGATCGAGCAGTTGTGGGGAAAGGTGCCGGAGGAGATTTATTTCTGCGGCGGTACCAGCCTCGCCCAAAACCAGATGATTGAAACCTGGACCGGGGAGGATATTATCGGCGTGTCCTTTCCGGTCGGTTACATTCCCAGCAATTCGGACCCCCGGATTCTCCGGTTTATCAGGGACTTTAAGGAAGCGGATCCCCTCAGCCAGGACCCGGCGGATGTTCCCGCCCGGGTGTACGATTCGGTGTATCACATAGTGACCGCCCTCAATTCCCTGGGGCCCCAGGATGTGAACGCCCCGGATTTTACCCGGAAGCTGAACAGCGCCCTGCGGAAGGCCAAATTTACCGGCGTCCAGGGACAGTTTGATTTCGGCGCTTACGATAACGGCGTGGGCCTTGGCCGGATGAATATCGGCGAATGGACCGCCAATTACGGCCAGCGGAAAATATTCCCCCGTTAAAGAAAATTTCCGGCTTCCGGGGGTATAGAAAACGTGGTTATTCTGGTTCAGGCATTATTCAGCGGTTTAGCCCAGGGCTGTGTATACGCCCTTATCGCCCTGGGTTACAGCGTGATTTACAGCACCTTGAAGATGGGGCATTTTGCCCAGGGTGATTTCTATATGCTCGGGGCCTTTATCGGTCTCAACCTGGCCGCCGCCTTCGGGCTTCCGGGGGTGCTGGTTTTTATGGGGGCGGCCCTCCTGACCTCCGCCGTCATGCTGATCCTTGAGTATGCCGCCTACCGGCCCATGTATAACGGGCCGCCCCTGGCCCTGCTTATCTGTACCCTGGGAATGCAGTATGTGGTGCAGGAAATAGCCAAGACCCTCTGGGGTTCCGACGTGCGCCGTTTTCCGCCCCTGTTTGCCAATACCGTTTATTACGTTTCGTTTCTGGGGGACCGGATAGCGATTTCCATGCAGAATGTGTGGGTTATCACCGTATGTATCGCCCTCATGGCGGCGCTGGTCCTTTTTATGGGAAAAACCAAGACCGGAATCGCCATGGGCGCCGTTTCCATGAACCGCAAGGCCGCCGCGTTGATGGGGGTAAAGATCAGTACCATCATCAGATCGACCTACATCATCGCCGCGGCCCTGGCCGCGGTGGCGGGGGTGCTTATGGGGCCCCTGTATTCGGTTAGTTTCAGCATGGGCGGCATCACCGGGAACAAGGCAATGACCGCCGCCATCATGGGCGGTTTCGGAAGCCTTTCCGGCGCCATTGTGGGAGGCGTCCTCCTGGGTATCGTGGAAACCCTGGGGGCCCTGTATCTCTCTTCCGCCTATAAAGACGTTTTTTCCTTCGTTATTTTGATCCTTATCCTCTTTTGCCGCCCCCAGGGGATTTTGGGACAGGCAAGCATTACCAAGGTATAGGCCCCGGATATGCATAAAACCAATGCCCGGACCCGCCTTGTTATCTCGGTTCTTATTCTTCTCGCCCTGATCGCCCCCTTTGTCGCGGGTACCAGGAACAATTATTATCTGAACATCCTTATTTCCTACTGTTATTACGGGATCATGACTATCAGCCTGAATTTACTGGTTGGTTATACGGGGCAGATTTCCCTGGGGCACGGGGCGTTTATGGCTATCGGGGGATACGCCTACGCGATTCTGTCAAAAACCTTCGGCCTGCCCATGCCCCTGGCGCTTTTGGCCGCGTTGTGTATTTCCTTTTCCTGCGGGCTTCTTTTGGGCGCCGCCTGCTGTAAGTTAAACGCCATTTTTCTCGCCATCGTTACGATTGGCTTTGCCCGCTCGGTAGGTCTTTTCCTTACCAATGAAGGATGGCTTACCGGAGGGGCAAACGGTTTTACCGGTATCCGGCGTATGCATATCTTTGGACACCGGCTTTCAAATTTTGAATTTTATTATGTCGCCCTGGCGGCGCTGTTATTGATGTTCCTGGTATGTTACCGCCTGATCTATTCAAAAACGGGCCGGGCTTTTCAGGCGATCCGGACCGCCCCGATTGCCGCGGCGGCTATGGGGATCAACGTGAACGGCTATAAATTTTTGGTCTGCGGAATCTCCGCCGCCATGGCGGGGCTGGCGGGGGTACTGTACGCCCTCAATATCAACTATCTCTCCCCGGATATTTTCAACAAAACATCGGTTTTCCTTATCACCATGACGGTAATCGGCGGCATGGGCAGTCTCTTCGGCCCGGTTTGCGGAACCCTGGTTATCGGTACCATGCCGGAGTTACTCCGGCCTTTTGCGGAGCATTTAAACGGGATGTACGGCGTGCTTATTATCCTGGTTCTCCGTTTTATGCCCGAGGGTATATACGGCGCCATTACGCAGGCGACGCGTTTTGCGGCGGACCGCCTGGCCCGGCCCGGAAAAGGCATCCTTCCCGGCGGCCGGAAGGGGGGCTAGATCGTGGGAACCTTGCTGCGGGCCCTGGGCGTCAGTATGCAGTTCGGCGGGCTGCGGGCGGTAGACGCGGTTGATATGGATATTACCCAGGGGGAGATCCATGCCCTTATCGGCCCCAATGGGGCGGGGAAGACCACGTTTTTTAATATACTTTCAGGGATCTATATTCCCACCCGAGGGACTATTGAATTTTGCGGTGAAAATATTACCAGGCTGAAACCCCACCAGGTAACAAAGCGGGGTATCGCCCGTACCTTCCAGAATATCCTCCTTTTTGATAATTTAAGCGCCCTGGAAAATGTCATGGTGGGCCGCCATTGCCGTACCCGCGCCGGAATTCTGGAGACCATTCTGCACAGCCCGGGGATGAAAAAAGAGGAACTCCTCTGCCATGAACGGGCCCGGGAAATGCTGGATTTTGTCGGGCTTGGGGGGGAAGAAAGAACCATGGCCGGCGCTATGCCCTACGGCAAAAAGCGGATTCTCGAAATAGCCCGGGCCCTGGCCTCTGAACCGAAGATCATCATGCTGGACGAACCCTGCGCGGGGATGAATCCCAGCGAGACCGGAAACCTGATAGAAACCATTTATAAAATTCGAGCGGCCGGCATTACGGTGGTTCTGGTGGAACATAATATGCGGGTGGCTATGGGGATCTCCGATGTGGTTACCGTTCTGGATCATGGGCAAAAAATCTGCGAGGGGCTGCCCGAAACGGTTCAGCGGGATCCCCGGGTGATAGAGGCGTATCTCGGCAAGGAGGAAGGGTGAGTATTCTTGATATAAAAGACCTTTATGCTTCCTACGGAAATATCTCCGCCCTGCGCGGCGTTAACCTTACGGTGGAAGAAGGGGAGATCGCGGCCATTATCGGCGCCAACGGCGCGGGGAAAACTACCCTTCTGAACTGCATCTCGGGGCTGATGCGTTTTACCGGAACGATCACGTACCAGGGTGAATCTTTTACCGGTAAAATACAGTCGGACCAGATCGTCCGCAAGGGAATTGTACAAATACCCGAGGGCCGGCAGATTTTCAGCGAATTATCGGTATTGAACAATTTGCGGATGGGCTGTTATTCCCGCCCTGCCGGGGAACAGGTTCAAAAGGAAATTGCCGGTATATTCCGCCTCTTTCCCCGCCTTGAGGAGCGTAAACACCAAAAGGGGGGCAGTTTGTCCGGGGGTGAACAGCAGATGCTGGCGGTGGGCAGGGCTTTGCTCTCAAAACCAAAACTGCTTCTTATGGACGAACCTTCCATGGGGCTTGCCCCGGTGGTGGTGGAAGATATTTTTAAGATCATCCGCCGTCTCAACCAGGAGGGAATCACCATCATGCTTATTGAGCAAAACGCCAAACTGGCCCTGAAAAACGCCAGCCGGGCCTATGTCATCGAAACCGGTGAAATACAATTCTCCGGCCCCGCGGGGGAACTTGCGGCGGATGAAAAGATAAAAGCGGTGTATCTTGGCGGATAGGGGCGCTTCCGCGGGGGCGGATACCGTATGGTTCAATGGCCGCGTCTACACGGCGGACCCCTCTTTTTCCACAGTTTCCGCCCTGGCCTGGAAAGACGGGTATATCTGTTATGCCGGGGATGACGCGGGCGCCCGCGATTTGGCGGGAAAAAAGACGGTCCTTGAAGATTTGGCCGGTAAAGCCGTATTCCCCGGTTTTATTGATACCCATCTCCATCTGGAAATGTACGGCGACAGCCTTTTTAAACTATGCCTCCGGGGCTGTTCCAAAGATCAAATTATCCGGCTGGTACAGAAAGCCGCGGAGCGGGCCCCCGCCGGGGAGTGGATAACCGGCGGGCTGGGCTGGGACAACGGGGAATGGGAAGATACGTCTTTTCCCTCCCGGCGGGATCTGGACTATGCGGCTCCCCATAATCCGGTTCTCCTTCCCCGTATAGACGGCCATACGGTATGGCTTAATTCCCGGGCTCTTGCCGACGCGGGCATAACGGAAGAGACCCCGAATCCTTTGGGGGGAGAATTTCTGCGCGGCCCGGACGGCCGGCTTGCCGGCTGCGCCAGCGGTGCCGCCGCCGACCTGGTCCGGAAAAAAATACCCCCCTTTGACAAAAAATACCGGCAAAAAGTATTGCTCGCCGCCCAGGATAAACTCCTTGGCTTTGGGATCACAGGGGTACAGGACGCGTCTACCACCGGAGACCTGGTGGAAAGCCTGAAAGAACTCTACCGGTCCGGCCTGTTCCGCCTCCGTTTTTCCGGCGCCCTGGTAAACGCCCTGGGGGATCACGCGGCTCCGGGCACGGCGGCATACCTGGCCCGCTGTCCGGAAACAGGCCTTTTTGACGGTTCTTTTACGATCCGGGCGGTTAAATTATTTGCCGATGGTTCCCTGGGCTCCGGAACCGCCGCCCTTATGGAGGACTATGCCGACCGGCCCGGATACCGGGGCAAGCTCATGTATGATGAAGCGGAACTGTACCGCCTGGTTTTTGATGCGGCGAAACGGGGTATGCAGCTTATGGTCCATGCCATAGGGGACGCCGCCATTGACGAAACCCTTTCCGTCTTTGATCGGGTTATTACCGGATTATCCCTGAAGGATCACCGGTTTCGGATAGAACATTTCCAACTGATTCAGGGTGATTTCTGCCGGCGGGCAAAAAAACTGGGGGTGATAGCCGCCATGCAGGGCGCCCACGGGCCAAACAACGCCGCTATGGCGGAACAGCGCCTGGGGCCTGGCCGGGCGGGGAATTCCTACGCCCTGGGAAAGGTGCAGCGGATACTGGGGCGTATCGCCGGCGGATCAGACGCCCCGGTGGCCGATCCGAATCCCCTGGACGGCATCCACGCCGCCCTTACCCGGACCAGCCGCGGCTTGCGGCCCCCGAGCGGTTTTTATCCTGAAAACGCTTTGAGCCGGGAGGCCGCAGTCCGTTCCTATACTTCCTGGGCCGCTTACGCGCTTTTCGCCGAACAGGAACGGGGAAGCCTTGAAACAGGGAAAAGGGCGGATTTGGTTCTTCTGGACAAGGATTTAATGGAAGTTCCCGCGGATGATGTTCCGGGAATACAAGTGCTCCGGACCGTAATAGGCGGGGAAACGGTCTACCGCCGCCCCGGTGGGTGATCCCTCTTCATAAACCGGTCCCAGTTCTTCGTGAAGGCTGCCGCCAGCTTGAGGGCGTCCACCAGGCTTTCCTCGTTGGCCTGGTTTTTCCCGGCCTTGTCGAAAGCGGTGCCGTGATCCACCGAGGTGCGGATGATGGGAAGGCCGATGGTGGTATTGACGCCGCTCATCCGGGAGTAAAGGCCGGTCTTGGGATCCATGCGGAAACCGCGGAGTTTTAAGGGAATGTGCCCCTGGTCGTGGTACATGGCAACCACCACGTCGAACTGGCCCCCCAGGGCCTTCACGAACACCGTGTCCGGGGGTACGGGGCCGGTTACATCAAGCCCTTCGGCCCGGGCGGCTTCAATGGCCGGGATGATCCCCCTGGCCTCCTCCGTCCCAAAGAGGCCGTTCTCCGAGGCGTGGGCGTTAAAACCCGCCACTCCTATCCGCCGGGGCTCCTTGCCCATGAGCTTTAAGGCCAGATCCGCCAGACGGATCACATCCAGTACCCGGTCCCGGGTGATCCGGTCGCAGGCTTCCCGCATGGATACGTGGGTTGTTACATGGATAACGTTAAGCCCCCCGCCGGAGAGGAGCATGCCATAGTTCCCGGCGCGGGTATACTCGGCAAAAATTTCCGTGTGCCCCGCATAGTGATGCCCCGCCAGGTTGATCGCCTCCTTGCTGACAGGCCCGGTAACCACCCCAACGCTAAGCCCTGCCATAGCGTCTCTGATAGCCTTAACCACGTATTGGAAAGAGGCCTCCCCGGATCTGGCCCCTACGGTACCGTAAGCGTATTCTCCCTTCCGGGTGATCACCCCGGCATCCGCAAAATCAATGGTTCCCGGTTCACCCAGCGCTTCCCTGGGGCTTTTTACCGGGTTAAGGGCGAAATCCTTCCCTGTCAGCTCCAGGGCGTCTTCCAGTACCCGCCGGTCCGCGTAAACCACCGGAACGGACTCCCGATAGATCTCCGGCAGGGAAAGGGCCTTTAAACATATCTCCGGCCCTATCCCCGCAGGGTCCCCGATGCTTATCCCAAGTGCCGGTCTCGTTGTCATGGGATCATTTTACCTGTATCGCCGCTTTGTAGTAAGATGCCCGTTCTGTATCAAGGCTATGGTTCCGGTGTACAATGACCGAATAATGGAAAACGCCGCACGGTACAAAGTCCTCTTTGTCGATGATGAGCCCTGGGTTATCATCGACATTCTGTACAGCATTCCCTGGGAAAAACTGGGATTTGAGGTTATCGGCCACTACGAAAAACCCGGGAAGGCAAAAGAGGCTATCCTGACGGAGAAACCCCATCTGGCCTTTGTGGATATCAATATGCCGGTAATGAACGGTTTTGAACTTATCCGCCAATGCCGGGAAGAAGGCAGCGATACGGCTTTTATTATACTGAGCGCCTATTCGGACTTTGAGTTTGCCAAACAGGCCATCCGGGCGGCGGTCCTGGATTATTGCTTAAAGCCGGTGAACCCTGGGGTAATGATAAAAACCCTGGAAGAGATCAGGGACCGGCTGCGCGAGAAGGAGGCCGCCGGGAAGGGCGAGGAAGAAGCGGAGAAAGAGAACCCCGGCGCTTTCGCCTACATGCCGGAAAATGAAGAACGCTTCAACCGTATCCTGTCGTATATAAAATCCAATTATCAAAAAAAATTGTTCCTCCCGAAACTGGCGGATCAGTTTGCCTTCAGCAAAAATTATATATGCTATCTTTTTAAAAAATTCACCGGCGGTACTTTTTCTCACTATATCATCAATCTGCGGATAGAAAAATCGAAACGGCTCCTTGAGACCACCAACGCTCCCCTGCGGGTCATCGCCGAAGAAACCGGCTTTATGGACAGCTACTATTTCAGCAAGGTGTTTAAATCGGTCTGCGGCATACCGCCCCACACGTACCGCCTGCAAAAGGGAAAGAGCATGGGGGGGGGGGGGGGGGGGGGGTAAAAAAAAATTTAACCACACACCACACGGGGGAAACAGAACGGGTTTGGTTTTTTTGAATTTT
>JAISWN010000228.1 GCA_031271075.1 Treponema sp. | reverse complement strand
AAAGGGGCCGAAATTTTCCATCACCAGTTTTTCCGGCTTCACGGTTCCTCCTCCCCCTCAAGCTCCGCGAGGAGTTCGCGGAACAGGGCCAGTTCCCCTTCATCCGCCTTTCCGTAAAGCCCGGTGAGGAATTCCTCAAAATCCTTGGCCGTGTCCCGCCGTTCCCCGGGCTTTTCTGCCGGGTTTCCCAGGCCGGCGTGTTCCGCCAGAAGGCCCGACAGGGCGGCGTCCTGCCGGATCGAGAGGAGGCGGGGGAAATTTTTTCTCAGGATGGCAAGGGCGTTTTCCGTAAGCCCCCGGTCGCTCAGGCTTATTTCCAGATAGTCTTCCCGAAGAGCCGAAAGCTCCGTATCAGTGGGGGAGGGCCGGAAGAAGCGTTCAAAGGGGCCGGAAACCCGGCGGAGTCTCCGCAAGGGCGAAACGGGGACAGGCTCCGGGGCCGGCGGCTTCCCGGTCCCCGTATCAAGCTCCACCGAGAGGAAGCACTTTTCCGATTCCCCCTCGCCGAAGGAGTAGGCCAGGGGGCTACCGGAATACCATCCGTTTTCCCCGGCCCGCTGCATCCGGTGGAGATGGCCCAGGGCCACGTAATCAAAACCGGAAAAAAGCTCCATATCCGCAAGTTCCGCGCTGCCCAGGAAGATCCGTTCCGAACCCGCCTCCCGGCCCCCGGCGGCGAAGAGGTGGGCCGCCAGCACAAAGCGGGCCGCCCCCTGGGCCTGGCAGCGCAGCTGGGCCTCCTCAAGCCGTACCGCCGCTTCCGCGGCAAGCCGCGCCGGGGAGCCCCAAGCCCCCGCCGGCTTTTCCCCGTCTCTGTCCGCCCGGGTTTCCCCCGCCCCCTCTTTGGAAGCCGCCTCTCCGGAAGCCCCTTCCCGCCCCTTCTCCGCCGGGCCGGGCCGGAAGGCGCCGGGGCTGAGGAAGGGGAGCAGGAAGAAGGCGCAGCTTTTCCCGTTTTCCGGATCTTTCAGGATCACCGGTTTGCCGCAATCCCCGGGATCGGTAACAAAGCGGAGCCCCAGGCCGGCGAAGATCTCCCGCCCGAAACCCAGCCGGGCAGGGGAGTCGTGGTTACCGGGGATGATCAGTATTTCCAGGGAGGGCCGCCGGGCTTTTATCTTTCCCAGGAAGGAACCGAAAAGCTCCACCGCCTCCACCGGGGGGATAGACCGGTCGTACACATCCCCGGCGATGACAAGGGCGGAGTAGGATTCGTCCGCCAGGAGGCCGGCAAGACCGTCCAGCATGTACCGCTGATCCTCGATAAGGCTCTGCTCGTGCAGAATCTTTCCCAGATGCAGATCCGCGGTGTGGAGGAATTTAATCATCGCTTAAGTGTAAGCAACATACTAGAAGCTCACCCCGAATTCCCGCGCTTTTGCCCGGGCTTCGGGAATCCAGCCCTGGAGATCCTTTATCCTCGTCTCGTGGGAAGGGTGGGTACTCAGGAACTGGGGAGTTCCGCCCCCGCCCAGACCGCCCATCCGTTCCCAGAAAGGAACCGATTCATCCGGGTTGTAACCCGCCACCGCCATGAGGATAAGGCCGATGTGATCCGCCTCGCTCTCGTGACCGCGGCTGAAGGGCAGGGTGCCGAAAATCTCCGAACCCGCGCCGTAAAGCGTCATGGCCAGGGCCTGAGTTTCCGCCGATCGGTCCGTGGTAAGGACGCTGAGACCGGTGGCGCCGATTTGCTGCAGCATCCCGGCGCTCATCCGCTGCTGGCCGTGGTTCAAGAGGGCGTGGGCGACTTCGTGACCCATAACGGTGGCAAGCCCCGCTTCGGTAGCGGTAACCGGAAGTATCCCCGTGTACACCACGATTTTCCCCCCCGGCATACACCACGCGTTAACCTGGTCGTCCTGTACCAGGTGGTATTCCCACTGGTAGTCCTCGAGATAGTCTCCCGCCCCTTCGGCGCCGAGCCACTTCTCCGCCGCCCCCCGGATACGCAAGCCCACCTTCTCCACCAGCCGCGCCTCCTCCGTCCCGGAGACCACCGTATTTTCCCCGAGAAATTCCTGGTACTGCTGGAAAGAGGAGGGAAAAAGCTGGCTGTTATTCACAAAAGCCATGGTGCTTTTGCCGGTAAGGGGGTTGGTCACGCAGGCGATAAAGATCCCAAGCCCAATCAGGCCCGCGGCCAGACCAAAAATAAAAACAGGGAATGACTTTTTCATAGGGGAAAATTATAGGAAAGGACGGGTAAAAAAACAATACTTATTACAGTACATTATTACAGTTCGCCCTTGAGTTCCTGAGCCCAGTGATCCACGATCATCTTTGGCGCGTACACAAACATGACGTGCATGTTTTCTTGCCCCGTGTTTTTAAGGCTGTGCGCTTTTCCACGGTCGATATAGATAAAGTCCCCCGCCTTCACCGGCAGGGTCTCGCCGTCCACGGACATCTCCCCGGTTCCCTTGATGATCGTGTAAGTTTCCACCGTAACGTGATCGTGGAGCGGTATGGCCCCGCCGGGATAGATGTCGGAATAACCCTGACAGAAATACTCCCCGTCGATAGCGCCGTTTTCGCCCAGAAGCACCCGGGTCCGCCGTCCCGCGGGATATTCGGTTCCTTCCAAATCAAAAATGTTAACCTTTTGCATAAGTTAGGATGCCCCGTTTTCGGAGTTCTGTCAATGATTTTCCGGTTCGATTTTCCAGCTCTCGATTTTCCAGCTTTCAACCCCGGTTTTAAAACCCCGCGCGTTTCATTTACCGGGGGAACAGAGCATTCCGGTAATCGTCTTTTGATGTAAAAGAACAGTTTTGTAGATACCGGGATTCCGGCGGAGCGTCAAGATCCGGGCGCATCCCCGGCGAAGCCGGGGACCGGGCTATCCGGGGCTCCGCGCTTCCGCGCTCCGGCCCCGCCTGCGGCGTGGCGGCCTTACGGCCCCCCTCCTATCCCTTGCGCGCAAACATTCTCAGTTTCAACATTAGAGTTGTTCGGAAACTGAAGTTTCCGAACAACTCTGTTGTGGTGTGCCCAGCATGGGCGGTAACTAGGCGGTGAAAGTCCGCTATGCGCTCGGTAGCAGGAAGCAGCGGACCTTCGGTCCGAAGCCAAGAGCAAGGGTGTCCATCGTGAGGTGGA
>JAISWN010000216.1 GCA_031271075.1 Treponema sp. | reverse complement strand
GTAAACGACGCCTTCGGCACCGCCCACCGGGATCACGCCTCCACCGCCAGCATCGCCAAATTCGTTCCCCTCTCGGTGGCGGGTTTCCTGATGGAGAAGGAAGTCCGGTTCCTGGAACCCATTGTTAAAGAGCCGGTAAAACCCCTGGTAGCAATCATCGGGGGGGCCAAGGTTTCTTCCAAGATAGGGGTTCTGGAAAGCCTCCTCAAAAACTCAGGCGCCCTGGTGATCGGCGGCGGTATGGCTTATACTTTCCTCAAGGCCCAGGGCCGCAAGGTGGGAAAATCCCTGGTGGAGGATGATCAGCTCGATACCGCCAGGAAGATCCTCGACGCGGCTAAGGCCGCGGGTGTGGAGATCGTGCTTCCGGTGGATCAGGTGGGGGCGGAAAAATTCGACGCTTCCGCCGCGCCGGTCCCGGTGGACGGCCAGGATCTGAGTGATAACCTGATGGGGCTGGACGTAGGCCCCAAGACGGTGGCCAGGTACAAGGAGATCCTTTCCAAGGCCAAGACCATCGTGTGGAACGGCCCGGTAGGGGTCTTTGAATTCGACGCCTTTGCCAAAGGAACCGAAGAAGTCGCCAAACTGGTGGCGGAGGCTACCGCCAGGGGCACGATTACCGTGGTAGGCGGCGGCGATTCGGTGGCGGCGGTAAACAAGTTCCATCTGGCGGACAAGATGAGCCACGTATCCACCGGCGGCGGCGCTTCCCTGGAACTTCTGGAAGGCAAGGAACTTCCGGGCATCGAAGTCTGCCGTGCTTAAACGGCCGCGCCGTTTAACCTTGGAGAAACCGGCCCCAAGGTCCGGTTTCTCTTACTAATTGAGGAGTGATTATGAGCGATAGACCTTATTACATTGCGGGAAACTGGAAGATGCACATGATCCGGCCGGAGGCGGCGGAGCTTGCCAAGGCCCTGGTTGCCCAGCTTAAGGACGGGAAGCACAAGTACCTGGTGGCGCCCGGTTTTACCCTGCTTGAGACGGTCGGCCCTATTGTCAAGGGAACCAACATCCGCCTGGGGGCCCAGAATATGGCCGCGGAGGAACAGGGCGCCCATACCGGGGAAGTTTCGGTTTTGCAGCTTAAGGATCTGGGGGTACAGACGGTTATCCTGGGCCACAGCGAGCGGCGGCACATCTACAAGGAAGACGACGCCCTGATCAACAAGAAGCTAAAGCTGGCCCTGGGGCACGGCCTGGATGTTATCCTCTGTATCGGGGAACTTCTGGAGGAACGGGAAGCCGGCAAAGCGGAGCAGGTCTGCGAGACCCAGACGGTGAAGGGTCTTGAAGGGGTAGCCGCTTCGGATCTGGAACGGATCGTTATCGCCTACGAGCCTGTCTGGGCCATCGGTACCGGCAAAACCGCCACCCCGGAGGATGCGGACGCTATCCACGCCTTTGTGCGGAAGGTGATCGCCGGGCTTTACGGCCAGGCGGCGGCGGATAGTATAATTATTCAGTACGGCGGTTCGGTAAAGCCGGAAAACGCCGCCCAGCTTATGGCAAAAAAAAATATCGACGGCGCCCTGGTGGGCGGCGCAGCCCTTAAGGCCGGCGCCTTTGTACCGATTGCCAAATTTGCCTAGGGCCTGTGGGACTTGCAGGTTTTTATGTCTTTTTTCGGTGAAAAAAGACATAAAAACCACGATTAACCGGCTCCGCGAACCTTTGGTTCGTCGAACTAAAGTTCGATGGGAGTCTGAAAGGCGCCCTGAGCAAAAAATCCCGAACCGGCTCCTGGAAAAGTCCCTTTCCGTTGTTAAGAGGGCCTGTAAGAACAATGATAGCGGCAGTACTCCGAAAGAAGATTTTTGAAAACATCGTAGTAATTCTTTTTTCCATTGCCGCGGTTATTGTTCTGATCATTTCCGTTTACGACGGCATATTTATCAGTTCAATTTCATCTTACCTGAAAGAGAATATCGAACAGCGCCTCCTTACCACAAGCCGCAGCCTGAGTTCTGTAGTAAGCGCGGAAGAACTTGAGGAACTAAAGATCCCCCAGGATATGGAGAAACCCCTGTTTCAGGAGATCCGGCGGCGGCTTATGGATTTTGCCGAAGAAAATCAGGTGCTTTACGCCTACTATCTCCGGATCGATGAAGACGGGAAATTCTTCAGGTACATCGTGGATAACGATACGGATCCTGAAACGATAGTAAATCTGGCAAGCGATCTGGAACCGGTGGAAGAGCCGGAATTGCTCCTGGCGGCGCGGGAGCGGAAGGCTTTTGTTACCCCTCCGGGGGAATACGCGGAAGGCTGGAACGGGATTATGAGCGCCTATGCCCCGGTTTTTGACCGGGAGGGAAGGGTAGCCGCCGTTGCCGGGGTGGATGTGAACGATCAGGAGCTTCTCCATTCCCAGCGGAAACAACTCATCCTTTTGTCCATGGTTTTTCTTTTCCTCATGTTCTTCATCGGCCTAAGCACTATCTATATCTACCGCTGGAAGGAACGGAGTTTTTCCCGCCGTTTTAAACAGCAGGCCCTGATGTCCCAGCTTGCCCGGAGCCTTATCACCGCCGAAGATACGGCCTCGCTGATCAACGAGTCGCTGAGGATAACCGGCGAATTTCTTAAAGTTGCGCGGATAGTTGTCAGCATTGCCGAGGCCGATTCCGCCGTAAGCCACGCCGCCTATGTCTGGGCTTCCAGCAGTAAGACTGTAACCGATACGGTCAAGAAAGGGCTTAACGATATTATTAACAAAAATTTTCCCCGGACGCAGCCGGTGAACGGGAACATTCCTATTGTCTACTGTAACGATATAAGCAAAATTTCCCGCTTTGCCGCCATATCCGTGGTGGGGGTTAAGTCCTTTATCATGGCGCCCCTTTATGTGGACGGACGCTTCTGGGCGGTTCTGGTGGTGGAGGAATTCAGGACCCGGATCTGGAGCGAAAGCGACCGGCAGCTTGTCAGCACCGCATCCAGCGTTATTGCCGGGGAGGCTATCCGGGCGCTACGGGAAAAGGAAAGGAACGCCGCCCTGGAACAGGCTAAACAGGCAAGCCAGGCGAAGACCAGCTTCCTTGCCAACATGAGCCACGAGATGCGCACCCCCCTGAACGCGATTATCGGCATGACCGCCATCGGCAAGGCGGCGGAGGACATCGAAAGAAAGGGGTACTGTCTGGAAAAGATAGGCGAGGCATCGAACCATCTCCTGTCCCTGATCAACGATGTTCTTGACATGTCCAAGATAGAGGCAAATAAATTTGAGCTTTCCTTCGCGGATTTTAGTTTTTCCCGGATGATCCAGAAGACTTTGACGGTGATTAACTTCCGCGTGGAGGAGAAGAGCCAGAAGCTCACGGTAAAAATTGATGAGAAAATTCCCGACAGCCTCTACGGGGACGAGCAGCGGCTGTCCCAGATAATCGTGAACCTCCTTTCCAACGCGGTAAAGTTTACCCCCGAACAGGGGAGCGTTAGTCTGGAAGCTTTCCTGGATACGGAAGGGTTTGCGGCCGCGGGGAAGGGCGCCTCCCCGGTTCCGCCGGAAAAGCGGGAGAAGCAGAAACCGGCGGCCTCTTCCGGGGAGGCGGATCCCTGTGTCATAAGGGTAAGCGTTGCCGATTCGGGGATAGGCATCAGCGCGGAACAGCAGGCCCGGATTTTTTCCTCCTTTACGCAGGCCGACTCCTCCACATCCCGCAAATACGGCGGCACCGGCTTGGGACTTGCCATCTCAAAAAACATTGTGGAAATGATGGGGGGGCTTATCTGGGTAGAGTCCGAACCGGGAACGGGTTCGGTTTTTACCTTTATGGTTTCCCTGCGGAGAAGCTCCCAGCCGGAAGCGGGGAAAACGGCGCTTGTCTTTCCGGGAAGCGGCCCGGCGGGCGAGAACGAAAATCTCCCGGAACAGGGGGAAACCCCGGCGGCTCCTTCGCCGGAAAACCAGGACGATTTTTCGGGCCGCCGCGTCCTCCTTGCCGAAGACGTGGAACTCAACCGGGAGATAGTCCTTGCCCTCCTGGAACCCACGAAACTTTCCGTGGAATGTGTGGAAAACGGCTCCATGGCGGTTCGCATTTTCAATGCCTCCCCGGAAGCCTTTGACATGATCTTTATGGATATACAGATGCCCGAAATGGACGGCTACGAAGCTACCCGGGCCATCCGGGCTTCTGCCGCCCCCAACGCCAAGACCATCCCCATTATTGCCATGACCGCCAACGTCTTCAAAGAGGATGTGGAAAAATGCCTGGAGGCCGGAATGAACGGCCATGTGGCTAAACCGCTGGACTTTGAAGGGGTCCTGGAACAACTGCGGAACTACCTTCCCAAAACCTGAACCTGACGCGCGGGGGGCCAAATTCAAAAGGCCCGCGGTCCCTACGGTTCGGCGGGGTATTAAGCGGACTTGCGGAGCAAGTCAAGCGGACTTGCCGAGCAAGTCCGACCCCCCGGCACGAATAAAAAACCCGGCCTTCCGCGGGCCTGCGCGACGCGCAAGCCTGCCGGAAAACCGGGTCAACGAATGGAGAGTGGTCTGTCCGGAAAGGAACCAGCTTTGCGGACAGACACCAGAAAACCGGGCGGACCCGGCACCTACCTTTTGAGCTTAGCCGGGGGCAGAATCGGAGAGAGGCGGATGATCCTTCCCCCAGCACACTCAAAATCCGATATAGTAAGTTTTGGCTAACTATATTAGATATAACTAACATACCACCAATAAAGAATTTTGTAAAGGGTTTTTTCAAAAAAAATTGAAAAATTTGAAAAATTTGTCCAAGAAACCAAAGGTTTCAGGCAGGGCATCGGCATTTACTTTTAACCGTTTGGCGGGGGCCCGAAATCAACGCCCGCCGCAAGCAGCGGGGCATGTTGTTCTCCCGAAGTGGTTGCACCCGGCGGTTTAATCCTTTTTTAACCGCCCTGAAGCTCCCCCGCGGCACGGATGAAAGCAAAAAACCACCCATACCGTTCCGGCTGTAGCCCGAGCCGCCTATCGGCCCAGTAAGGCCTGCAGGACAAAAAAGCGCTAACAGACCTGTTGGGACTGCCGGAAAAGTCTTCAAACGGCCCAACAACCACTATATATGGTGTATTTCGTGCCAACTACACACTATATATAGTGTCTTAACACCTTGAAACGGACTTATTCGACAGCCTCGTTATACGAAGTGCGGGCATTTTACCAAATGTTTTCTTATAGAAATTTCCATATATCATCAATTAACAAACAATCTAATGTTTTTATATGCTCTTTTAATATTGAGTCTGAGTACATTACCGGACGTAAATCACAGTAATATACACCGTCTAACGGATTTAACTTTACGGTATATCCCTTAAAGTGTCCGGTTAAAAACGTGGTGTTAACGCCGAAATTCGGCTCTTTTCCCTTTCTTTGAACATCATGTAAGAATACGGCAAAATGCGGAGTTTCACTATTTGTCAGGCGGTTATATAAAAATTTGTCTATAAATATTTTGTCCAGCCTGTCCTTGCTGGAGGTTTTTACAGAACCAATCACTTTTATTGTTTTTCCATTTTCTATAATAAGGTCATGCTGATAAACCATTTGAAATAATGTTTCTCCATTTACAATTACAGGAACTGGAACGATACCGTCTCTAACAGATAATCCTAATTCCATTAAAATAAGCCGAACATAGCGTTCAAACAAGTCGCCATTTATTTTCCGCGCCGTGCTGCTTTCTCCGGCGGGCAAAGCATCAAGCGTTGCGCCTATTGATTGCTGGCACGTATAAATAAACTTGTTTATTGTCTGCCGTATCTCAAGTTTATGCTTTATGTCTTTTATGTGCTTCATCGCGTAAACAAAAGTATCTTTCGAATTTGAAAATTCATTTGCTGAAATCATTAAATTGTTGTTAAGTGGTGAAATTGGTTTTGTCTCTGGCATATTCCAGCAATTCCGATAGTTTCATCGTATCGATTCCCTTCGCTTTGCGTTTAATTTGTCATATTCTATCCATTCGGAAACCGTGCGACGGGTAACGGTATCAATTCTATTGATTGCCCATGTATTATATTCTTCGTTCATTTCACAGCCAACCCATTTGCGCCCAAGTTGTTCGGCAACTACAAGCGTTGTGCCTGAACCGGAAAAAGGGTCTAACACAATATCGCCCTGGTTACTTGAAGCAAGCAGTATCTTCCGCAATAATTCTTCCGGCTTTTGTGTTGGATGTTCCGTTTTTTCTCCCATGCCATTACAGGTTGTCGGTATCTCAATAACGTCTTTTGGTTTTGCGCCCATGGGATGCGGTTTCCATAATTGCGTGTTTTTCGTGCCATTCCCGTATTGACTGGTTTCCGCCTGCGGATGCTCCGGGTATTTTAAGGTATGTTCGCTGTAAGGAACCCGGATATTGTCTGTATTCATGGTAAAATGTTTTGATTTACGCAGATGCAAAATACTTTCATGCGACCGTCCCCAGTCTTTTCCTAAATTGGCTTTGTTGCGGTAATACCAAATCAACCATTTACAGTCCACAAAAAATCTCATTGCCGGGTGTTTCAGATCCGCTAAAATTTCACTAAATCCGCAAATATAAAGCGTCCCCTCCGGTTTCAAGATACGAGCGGCCTCACGTATCCAATCCATTGACCAGCTTATGTATTGTTCCTGCGAATCAAATCTATCCCATGAAGCTTTCTGAATATTGTAAGGAGGGTCGGCAAATATTAAATCAACAGAATCCGTTTCTATCAATTTCAACCAATGGAGGCTGTTTCCGGTAAACAACAAGCCGTTTCTTCTGCTATATGCCGGCACGGAAACTCCAACTCTTCTCCGGTCAATAACCAGATTATAAACATCTGATGTTTCAAGAGGAAAATTGGCTGTCTCCTCATTAAACAAGGGGATAGTTTCTTTGCGTATGGATGTTTTAATAGGCATATTTT
>JAISWN010000156.1 GCA_031271075.1 Treponema sp. | reverse complement strand
CCTGAAAAAAGCAGAATAAAAACCGGCATAAATAAAGACATAATGGCGGAAACGATGGTGATCACATGTACCACCTGGGCATAGACGGCGTGGCTTTTCGCCAGAGCCAATTCCGGAATTCCCGCCCCTTGGCTCGGCTCCGAATTATTTTTCATGGGACCTCTCCTTTTTGCGGGAACCGGCGAATACCGCTATTATCGTTCCCGCCGTAGTAAGCGCGAATACTCCAACCTGGACAAGCGGTGGGGTGCCCCCCATAACCTTGAGCAGTTCAAGCCCCTTGGTCACGAGGCCAAAACTGGTAAAGAGCATGATGCCGATTAGAACAAACCGGATAGCCTGGACTTTGATCCGGGCCAGCACATAAGAGCCGATGAAGCCGCCTATGACCTGGCCGGAAAGCCAGGGCAGCACAAAGAAAGGAATAATGCCCCCCGCAAAGGCATAGGGCCATACCGAGACACAGCTTCCTATGCCCAGAATGACCCCGGAATTGGCCGCGGCCAGTTTGAGGGGAAGCCCCATGCCCAGGTTCAGCGCCGGGGTAATCGCCCAGCCGCCTCCCATGCCGAAGAAGCCCCCCAGGACCCCCACAAGGAACACCAGCAGAATCCCCAAAGGCGCACGGGTAACCTGGTAGTTCAATACCTGGCCCATAGATTTTTCTATGTAGTAACCATCCAGGCGCAGCCACCGGGTGAACCGGCCTACCTTGTTGATGGCCGGCCATTCCAGCCTTTTCCCACCCAGGAAAAAATACACCGAAATTGCCAGCAGGATAAAACCAAGGCTGGCCCGCAGCAAACCCTCTCCCCCGGCTCCGGTACTTTGGGCGGTGGAGACAGCCAGGGTAGAACCCGCCAAGGCGCCGAAGCCCTGGCTCAGGGTCAGGATAAGGCAGAGGCGGTAATTGCTGATGCGCTTCTTTATAAAAATACCCGTAGAGATAAGCCCCGAAAACATGGCCACAATCAGCCCTGTCCCCCGGACAACCACGCTGTTTACCCCGGTAAAGGCCAGCATGATGGGGGTAAAGATAACACCCCCGCCTATTCCCGCGATCACCGAAACCATGGCAATGGCAACGCTGAGCATAAAAAACCCAAACAGGATCAATACGATGGCGCCGTTGGCCATCTCCCCTGAAGATACCTGCCGCGGTACAGCCAGGGATAATATGCCCAGCCCTGCGAAGGAGAGGATAACGGAGCCGACCATAATGACGGACTCAAGCCAGGGGGACCGGAAATATTTGCTTTGTGCGTTCAACCGCATGTCTCCTTCTAAATGTTAATAAACTTGTACACTTCTCCGGGAACTTCAAAAATCGCCAGTAGTTTGCCGCGCTTCAGCGCAAAATCGGGCAGGGGGCCACCCATTATTTGAGTAGCCGTCCTTCCACAGCACTGTGCATACGGTTCCGTACACGGCGGTTCAATGGATTGCGTGGAGTATCTCTTCCCCCCCTGCCCATACCTGATATCCAAGGAGGCACAATGTAACCGCCGTATATTTATAGTTCTTTAATGGCCTGCAGCATATACTCCAGATCAAATGCCTGTTCAAAAGTTTTAGGCGTCGTACCCTTGGGAATGTTCGGGATCCGGTCATTATAAAGAGAACGAAGATAGCCGTATCCTGCGGAGCCGGTAGCAGCAAACCAATCCTTGTAGTCGGCGGAACCTGGGAAGTAATAAGCATTTGCGTCAAAGGTTCCATCCGGTTTAGCGCAGAGGCGCTCGCTGATACGCATGGCTTCGTCCGGATTAGCTGCACGATAAAGCGCTGCTTTGTAGACGGCATAAACGCAATTCTTCGCCAATTCGGGATTTGCCTGCAGCCACTTTGTATTTGCCACAATGGTCGAGGGAAAAACTCTTTCCTTAGGCAGGGAATTAATATCCGCCACCTGTTCGACCGAAGCGATACTTTTAAGGATAGTACTCGGTGCCGGTTCATACGCCACCGTAATATCTACGGAACTGCCTGCGGTGGTTGCCATACCTGCCGGTATATTGGAGTTCTGATAGTTGACGACTAAAACCCTGTTTTCGATCTTGCTGTTGGGAGCCGTATATCCTGATAAATAAGCGGCGTCTTCACAGTGAATCCAGAGTTTGTCAGTTGCGGTATATCCTTCGTTAATGGCTTCCAGTAAATTCTTAAACCAGCCGCCGGGAGTGGTCCCTACTTCTATATACACCGTTTTACCCTTGAGACCGGCATACAGTTCGCTGTAGTCGTAACGCCCGTTGGTGTTGGTATCTTTGAAAAACCCTTTTTTCGCAAGCATCCTTTCCGAGTTGCCAAGATTATCAAAGAAGATAAACGAAAGGGAATTGCCGCTTGAGTCTATGGGATTCCAGGCAACCCCGGGGCCGATGTAGCCAAAATCGAGAGTCGGCGTATCGGCCCTCATGGCCGCCATCTCCACGGGACCGCTTTCCACAATGGTTACCTGGGCATCAATGCCGTATTCCGCAAAATACCCCTTTTCCACGGCTACCGCTATCGCCGAAGCTCCCCCGCCGTTACCGTGAACCGCCACATTAACCTTGGCCATCGGCTTAGCCTCCTCCTCTGTGCCGCCATCTTTCCGGCCTCCGGCCCATGCCGTCCCCAGTACCGCCAAAATGAGCAGTACCGGTATCAGTGTCCTAAATGTGTTTTTCATACATTACCTCCATTCTCCTTTACTGGTTTTATGTGCAAACCCGTACCGGGCCTGTGCAACCACATTACTTGCGTACCTCCAGGTAGAGCTTGTACACCGTATCCCAAATATAATTGCGGTGTTTTATAAATTCAGGTACAAGTTTTGTCGCCTGGTTGCGCGGGTAGGGAAGATCGATGTTAACTTCATCTATGATCCGGCCAGGCCTGGCGCTCATAATTATTACCCTGGTGGCAAGCAATACCGCCTCGTCTACATCGTGGGTGATAAAAAAGCAGGTTTTTTGTTCTTTTTCCCAGGTAAGAAGCAATTCTTCCTGTAGTTGAGCCCTGGTCTGGGCATCCAGGGCGCCGAAAGGCTCGTCCATAAGAAGCACTTTGGGATTCACCGCATATCCCCGGGCTATGGCTACCCGCTGTTTCATGCCCCCGGAAAGCGCTTTGGGATAGGCATTCTCAAATCCTTCCAGGTTCACCATTTTTATATAGTACCCGGCCAGTTCTTTTTTTTCCGGCCTGGAATATTTCGCGCCGTTCTCATGGCGCAGGAATTTCATTCCGTATTCAATGTTCCGCTGTACCGTCATCCATGGGAAAAGGGCATACTGCTGAAAAATAACTCCCCTGTCCGGGCCAGGGCCTATAATATCCTCTCCATTCATCTGTACCCTGCCGTCATCAAAGGACTCCAGCCCGGCTATAATATTAAGAAGCGTTGTTTTCCCACAGCCTGAAGGACCGACAACACAGACGAATTCATTTTTTTCGATGCTTAAATCCACGCCGTTAAGGGCATTAACCGGAGGATCGCTGTCCCGGTAAACCTTGTGAACATCCTTTATCTCGATAAGCGGATCTGCCATTTTGTTTCCTTATTTCCAACTGGTCAATTTTTTTTCAGCCAGCAGGAGCAGCTTGTCCAGCACATAGCCGATTATTCCGATAGTGATGATCCCCAAAAGCACCACCGAAGTATTCATAAACTGCTGGGCCCCCTGAATACGCGCACCCAGACCGTAAATGGTTCCGGTTAATTCCGCAGCAATGAGGGTAGTCAGAGACGCGGCCATGCCCAGCCTGGCGCCGACCAGAATGAAGGGGAAAGAAGAAGGTATCATAATATCGAAAAACAAATTCCAATCCTTGGCGCCAAAGGTATAGGCCGCTTTAATGTAGGTTTTATCTACTTCCCGCACACCCTGATAGATAGTAACCACCATTACCATGAAGGCCGCTAAAAAAATGATGGTGTATTTTGCGGATTCCCCCAGCCCCAGCGCAAGAATAACCAGCGGGATGAGGGCAATGGGCGGTATAGTCCGGAAAAACTGTATCCAGGGTTCTATGAGGTTGCGTACCACCGGATACCACCCCATCAGGAAAGCAACCGGTACCGCACAGACAAAGGCAAGAAAATAACCGGCCAATACCCGCTTGAGGGAAATGTAAATATCCTGAAAATACCGGCCATCTGCTTTGGATTCGGAAACAAGCGCGCTCAATACCTGCCCCGGACTTGCCAAAAAGGTGTTGATTGACGGAATTAAGGTGATAAAGTACCAAAGAAAGAAACCGGTAACTATCGAAATGACGGTAAGCATCACCCTGCGCCTGACGCTGCCGTCGCTGAAATCCTTAAGTTTTCTTGTCCTTCCGGACGAAAAGCCGGTATGTTTCACCTTGCACCTCCTTTAATCATGGCGATGGAGACTTGGCACAAAAAATTAACCATGATGATGGATTCAAACCAGGGGATTGAAAATATTTACTTTTTGCTTTCAACCGGACATCTCTTTTGTAAAATATCTCTATTTGATTATTCATATTAATTAATTATATATGACAAAATATCGTTTGTCAACAAAAAATTCTTAAATTCCCGAAAAATTATAACTTCCAGTCCTGGGGCTGAATAGGAGTTACTCAAATTTTTTGTTGACAAGTCTATCTTTCCATGTAACACTTAATTAAATTTGATGGAGATGATTGTGGCGGAATTACTTGGTTTTTACAACCATCGGGACGCATTGGCAAGGGCGGCAGTACATAACTAGAGGATAAATATGGCTAAACTGAGAACGGCGATTATCGGATGCGGGCGTATTTCGACGGTGTACAAAAGAGCCTTTGAAGATCTGGCGGATTTGGCGGAACCGGTCTTCGCGGTGGATAAAGCAGCGGAGCGTGCGAGGGGCTTTGCCGCCTCCTTCGGGGCGGCCTATTCGGACAGGCTGGAGGACCTCCTGGCGGCGAAGCCGGACCTGGTACATATCTGTACTCCCCATTTCCTCCACAAAGAACAGTCTGTCGCCTGTCTGGAAGCGGGGATCAATGTACTCTGCGAAAAACCTATAGCCATCACCCTGGCCGATGCGGACGCGATGATCGAAACCGCGAAACAGACGGGAAAAAACCTGGGGATAATCTTCCAAAACCGGTACATCAGGGGCATGGTGGAACTCAAAAAATTCATCGAAGCCGGGGGCTTGGGGAAATTAAAGGGCGCCTTTTCCACCCTCAACTGGCACCGACCCCCTTCGTACTATCAGTGCGACTGGAAAGGAAGTTGGGAAAAAGAGGGCGGCGGGGTTCTTATCGACCAGGCCATACATTCCATCGATCTGGTACGTTATCTAGTGGATTCTCCGGTAAAATCCATCAACGGCCATATAGACACCCGGGTTTTGACCAGCATTGAGGTGGAGGACTGTGCCAGCGCGGCCATAGAATTTCACAACGGGGTGATTTATTCCCTTTTCGCCTGCAACTATTACCAGAAAAATGCGGCGATCCAGATAGAAATCGCCGGAGAAAAGGGAACCGCCCACTTTGACGGTTCCACGGTTACGATTAATACGGGGGATGAAGAAAGGGTGATCCCGCCGGAGGCTTTTCCGGAAAACCCGGGGGAAAGCTACTGGGGCAACGCCCACGCCATACAGATTAAAACCTGTTACGAAGACTGTCTGGCCTGTTCACCCTTCCCCGTAGCGCCTGGGGAAGCCAGGGCGACCCTGGCCCTGGTAATGGGGGTCTACGAATCTTCCCGGCAGGGCAGAAAGGTCTCTCTTTAAAGTACCCTTAAACCGGATGGCGGCGATGGTAACTTCAATTCGGATATGTACTGTGGAGGCATGTCTTTAGGGGAAAACATCCGAAAAACTGTCCCAAAGGATATTATTTAGGCAACTTTTACTGTTCTTTTGTATAGTTATTTTTTATATTCCGAATTGAAAATGGTGAAAAAATGGTAAAAAAACAGTTGACAGCTGGTAGTTGGATGATATGATTATTTAAAATAATTAAATAAATACCGGTTAATTGGAAGTCCTATGAGATTTTTCTGTTAAGGAGATTATAGTGAATTTGGGATGTCATGCGGTTCTTTTTGGAAACAGGATCAAGACCGATACCGATAATATTCTGAAAAATCTGGCCAAAACAGGTTTTGCGGGGATCGAGGCGGGTTTCCGCTTCTTTGGGGATAATGTATCGGCTTTGGCGGAAGCTTTGGACAAACAGGGACTCATGCTGTCAGGCTTCCATATAGGCGTAAAATTTAACCAATTCCTTGCCGAACCGGAGAAGACCGGAGATTTCTTATATCACATTGCGGACAAGATCCGTGAAATACCTGAAAAAGTTATGCCCTTGAAGAATATTGTCATGTCCGCTTCTTTTGAAAATTTGCCGGATGATAGTTTGCCGGAGGAAAATCTCCGAACATTGGAGGAAGCCTCAGTCAATCTCGATGAAATTGCCTCTAATCTCAAAAGGCAGGGAGTTATCATCAATTACCATAATCATGCCTTAGAATTTTCAGACGGCGGTGTCATATACCAGGTTTTACGGGACCATGTACCCAATATGAATTTTGCTTTTGATCTTGGATGGGTAGAAGCCGGAGGTGGGGATATTGAAACGGTACTCAAAGAAACAGCCGGCAGGGTATGGTATGTGCATCTCCGTGATGTTGCCCCGGACCGGAAAGATTTTGCGGATCTGGGAAAGGGCATTTCGGATCTGCCTAAAATCATATCCTTGGTAAAGGAAGCTGTCCCTGGAGAAGGTTGGCTTGTGGTGGAATATGAGACAGGGGAACAGGACTTTGACCGTTATACCCGGGCCCGGGATTATCTGCGGGAACTGGGGTGGTAAATAAAGATACGGAGGAAAATAATGATGAAGAAATTGTTTTTTGGAACGGTGTTTTTGGCCGCGGTTTTCGGCATGGTTTTCGCCGGGGGAACGAAACAGCAGGGAGTATCCGGCGAGGCGGGGGAAAAGGTCACCCTCAGGGTGGTGGACTGGAGCGATTCCAACAAGGTCCGCCGGGACGCTTTCCACCAGGAATTTATGGCAAAGCATCCTAACATTAACATTGAGTACTCCATGATGACCATCGACCAGTTCAGAAACACCGCCCTGACGGCGATCCAGTCCGGGGACGCTCCGGATCTTTTCCCCGTGCCGTCGGGGATGAAACTGGCAATGGCGGTGTCCGAAAACTGGTATACCCCCCTGGATGGCTATGTAACCCAGGAGTTCCTCAATACCATTGACCCCGCCTACATGGCGGATGGTTACCAGAAACTAAACGGGAAATTTTACGTGTTTACCGAGTGGGGTGTAACAAGCTCCGCGCTGGTGTACTACAACAAAGACATTCTTGCCGAGGCGGGGCTGGACCCGGCGAAGATCAAAACCCACGCCGACTTCCGGGATGCCTGCAAAAAGATCACCCAGGCCGGGAAGGGCAGATACTATGGCATAATCGAAGGGGGCAACCAGCTCGGCCGCTGGGAAACAACCGCCCGGGGCTGGGCGGGGGTCGCCGGAGGCCGGGCCGGCCGGGATAACGAGGTGATGGTGGTTAATGGCCGGAGTATCTTCGATACCCCGGAGATGATAGGCGTGGTAAATCTGTTCCGGGGCATCGCCCAGGACGGTAGTTTCCACCCCGACACGGTGAGCATCTCCGCCCCCGAGGCCCGGGCCCGGTTTGCCCAGGGCGCGGCGGGCTTCCTGGTACAGGGGATCTGGTGCATAACCGTCTGGGAGAATGATAATCCGGACTTTCACTTCGGGGTGCTTCCCATCCCGAGCCCCACCGCCACGGTAAAGGGTTCCATCCCCCGGGGAACCCCCGGCCCGTGGATGGGTATTTCCAGCGGCAGCAAACACCCCGAGGCGGCGGGCCGGTATCTCATGGAACTCTTCGGTGAAAGCTACCAGGGCGCCTGCGTTGCGGCGGGCGGCAACGTGAGCATCGTTAAGGGGATCAACGAGAAATATATGCCCCCGGGGGCAACCAGGGAGTATTACGATGCGGCGGTTTCCCAACAACGGATGGCGCCGGACGCCATGGTCATTGAGCCCAAAGTGACGGATTTCTACGCCCAGGTCAGAGATATCCAGCCTTCCCTGGCGGCGATTATGCAAGGCGCGGTGGCCGGTTCCATCGCCGATATCCCCGGGGCACTGAAGGCGCTTTCGGATAAGGCAACCGCCGAATGGGATCGGACGGCAAAGGCGATTGGCATCCCCCTTTCCACCTTTGAATTCCGCAACTGGGATCCGGTCAAGGATTATACCAGCGATATGTACCAGGGCCGTTGAGGTGGCCCGGCGAGACCGGCAATACGGAGGAAAACGATGACCCTGACGGCCAGGAAAAAAATACGGCTCACTTCCCTGTGCTGGGCTTTTATGGTTCCCACGGTGGTTTCTTATCTGGTCTTCCAGGGAATACCGATTTTAACCGGAATCTACTATTCTTTTCTCGACTGGTCGGGCCTGAGTTCCCGTACCGTCTTTGCCGGGTTGGCCAACTACCGGGAACTGCTGGGGGACCAGGTCTTCTGGAACTCGGTAAAGAACAGTTTTATCTACACCTTCCAGGCGGTTCCCCTGTTCCTCGTGGTTTCCCTGACCTTTGCCTACATACTAAACATGGAGGCCCTGCGGGGAAGGGTCGTCTTTAGGACTTTCCTTTTTATCCCGGTGATAACCACCGCGTCGATCATCGGCATCGTGATGGTGTTCATCTGGGGTTCCACAGGGCCGGTCAATACTGTCCTGCTCAAAACCGGGATCGTGAACGAGGGGATCCGCTGGCTGGGGGATGCCAAAACCGCCATGACCACGGTGGTGTTCATCTCCGTATGGAAGGATATGGGCACCTACATGATCTATTGGCTTGCGGGGCTTTCGAGCATCCCCCAGGATGTATACGAGGCCGCCGATGTTGACGGCGCGGGAAGGGTGAGGACCCTCTTTCAGATAGTGCTGCCCATGATGCTGCCCATCGCGGGGACCATCACCCTCCTCAATATCATCAACTCCCTCAAAGTGTTTGATATTATCAAGACCATGACCAACGGCGGCCCCTACTACGCCACCGACGTGATCGCCACCTTTGTGTATCGGGCCGCGTTTGCCAGCGAGATTGGAATGCCCCGGATGGGTTACGCCAGCGCGGCGGCCTTTGCCTTCGGCATCATCGTTATCGCCGTTACGTTGGGGCTCCAGTGGCTGAAACGGTTCTTTGAAAAATTCGGAGGGTAGAAGGATGCGGAAATTCAGGGTTTCACCGGGAATCATCATTCTCTACCTGTTTTTGACCCTTGTTTCTCTGCTGTGGGTTTATCCTTTCTTGTGGATGTTTTCCGCTTCATTCAAAACGAACAACGATATTATCGCCGGTACGCTTAACCTTATCCCCAGGGAATTCAGCGTTGAAAACTATGCCAAGATCTGGGGGCAGGCCGATTTCGGGCGGTACTTCATGAATTCGGTGACGGTCACCGTTTTCGCCGTGCTGCTGGTGGTGGCCATGACTACTCTTTCGGGTTATGTGCTGGGCCGGTATCAGTTTTTCGGCAAACAGGCGGCGTTGAGTGTCTTTATCGCCAGCATTACTATTCCCCTGGTTTCTACTGTCATACCTGTTTTTCAGATCATCAAGTCCCTGGGGCTGCTGGGAAAACTCTCCGGACTGATCGCGGCCCAGGCAGGGGGCACCCATGTGGTTTTTATCATGCTTTTTTCCAGTTACTACAAACAAATTCCCAAAGAGCTTGAAGAGGCTTCGGTGATTGACGGCTGCGGTTTTGTAAAAACCTTCAGCCGGATCATGCTGCCTCTGGCAAAACCAATAGTGCTTACCACCGTCATCATGGAATCAATCTGGACCTGGAATTCTTTTATGCTTCCCCTGGTACTCACCCTCAACTATCCGAAATCCCGCACCCTGGCGGTGGGGCTTTATGCTTTTAGGGGGGAAAACATCGTTGACTGGGGGGCCATCGCCGCAGGGGGCGTGCTGGCTGTCTTCCCGGTGATTATCGGATTTATATTCTGTCAGAAATATTTTGTAAACGGCGTGGCCGGGGCGGTAAAAAGCTAAGGCTTAAAAATTCCGGGTCAAAAGGAGTATTTTATGAACAAGCTAAGAATCGGCATTGTTGGCACAGGTTATACCATCGGCATCGCCAAGGCCCATATCCAGGCATACCAGGGGTTGCCGGAGGCGGAAATTACCGCCTTTTACGATGTTATCCCCGGGAGGGCCGAACAGTTCATAAAGGATAACAATATATCCGGCGGGAAAATCTGTGTCTCCATGGAAGAGCTTTTGGCGGCAGTTGACGCGATCAGCATCTGCGTTCCCAATAACCAGCATTTTCCGGCGGCAAAGGCGGCGGTGGACGCGGGAAAGCACTTTCTCTGCGAGAAACCCCTGTCCGTCTCCTGGGTCGAAGCGAAAAAGTTTGTCGATTATGTCCGGGGGCGCCGCAACAAGGTGATCGCCATGGTGGGCTTTAACTATCGGGACATCCCCGCCGTCCGCTGGATGAAGAAGATCATTGATGAAGGGAAGATCGGCCGGGTCTACTCCTGTGTCCAGCAGCTTGGGGGGCCCCGGATTGCTGACCCGGTGAAGGTAAAACGGGAATGGCGGATGGACAAGGAACAGTCTGGCGCCGGTGCCCTGCCCGATTTTGGTAGCCACATGCTGGATCTGGCGGATTATCTTTTGTCCGGGGAAAACGGTAAGATCTGCCGGGTTCAGAGTTTTAAGAATACCTTTATCACCCAACGGCCCGCCGTTGACGGCAGCGGCATGTTACCGGTGACCAACGATGACGCTGCGGTCTTTAACGCCGTCACTGAAAAAGGCAGTCTCTGTTCCTTCTATGCTTGCCGGATTGGTATACCCTTCCAGACCCTCCAGATAACCGGCGAGGGGGGGATGCTCCTGTTCAATGCCCAGGGACCGAAGAAGCCGGGAGAGACCCAGCGGCTGGGGATCCAACTCAAAGAAAAAGGGGGAGGCTACACGGGGCCGATGGCCTGGGAGGAGGTGCCCCCGGAATTTTCCGGCCGGGAGGGTCACCGGGGGATAGCGATGGATTTTATCAACGCTATACGGAACGGCGGAGATTGCGGGGACCGGGAGATTGAGCGGGGGCTCTACATCCAGCAGCTCCTGGAAAAGGTCAACGAGGCCGCCGAACGCGGGGAGATAGTAAATTTATGAAAACCTGCTTTATCACCAACAGCCTCACCGGAATGGGGCTCAAGGATATAGCGGTCATAGCGGACTGGGCGGCGGACAACGGTTTTGACGCCCTGGAGATCGGCCCCGGCATCCCCATCGACGAAAAGACATTCGACGCGGTCCTCTCGAAAGGGAAGGTCCGGTTTTCCGCCTTCATCTTCTGCCGGAACTTTCTTTCGGAAAAGCAGGAGGAGGCGGAAAGTTTCAGGGCCAGTCTGCTTGAGCGGATCCGCTGGGCGAAGAAATTCGGTATCGATAAAGTGATCTGTTCCACCGGTATCGAGGGCGCATCCTTTTCCCGGGAACACCCCGCCGGCTATCACGGCGAGGCAAGCCTTGACGCCGTAGGGGAACTCTTTAAGGGTTTCGCCGAAGAGGCGGAAAAAAACGGGGTAAGGCTCTGCTTTGAAAACTGTCCCCTCATGGGGAACATCGCTACTTCCCCGTGGATCTGGGATATGCTCTTCGAAAAGATAGGTTCCGCTCAGGTGGGGCTTGTCTACGATCCCTCCCACCTGGTCTGGCAGTTCATCGAACCCTACGACCTTATCCTCCGTTACCGGGACCGGATCTTCCATGTCCACGGTAAGGACTGCGAAGTGGATATGCAGTCCTTAAAGCGGGTTGGCATCTTGCAGCACTTTTCCCGGGAGAAAGATTCCTTCAACGCGCCCCACGGTAATGAAAAAAACCTCTGGTGGCGTTACCGTCTGCCCGGGCTGGGGGACCTGGATTGGTCAAAGATAGTTTCCCGGCTTTACGAGATTGACTATACCGGCGTTATCAGCATTGAGCATGAAGACCCGGTCTGGAGCGGCAGCGAAGATAAGGTGAAAGCCGGCCTGCTGCTGGCAAAGAAGCATATCGGCCAGTATCTGTAGGGAACGAATATGGACAAAACCATAAGGCGGCGTATCAGCCGGTCAGCGCGGAAGTATTGGCAGTTCTACCTATGTCTGATTCCTATTGTTGCCTACTTTGTCATCTTTCATTATTGGCCGATGTATGGAGTGCAGATCGCTTTCCGGGACTACAATCCTATGGACGGCATCTCCGGCAGTCCCCTTGTGGGCTTCAAACATTTCCTGCGTTTTTTTAATTCCTACCAGTTTGTACGTATTATCAGGAATACTTTTGGGATAAGCTTTTACCAGTTGGCCGCCGCCTTTCCCGCACCTATCATACTGGCCATTTTACTCAGCGAACTCCGGTCTGGCAGGTTCCGTAAAACCATGCAGATGCTTACTTACGCCCCCCACTTCCTGTCAATCGTGGTGGTGGTGGGGATGATGACGGCAATGCTTTCCCCCCGGACAGGTATCGTCAATCTCGCGATCCGGGCCTTGGGCGGGGAGCCGGTGTTTTTTATGGCGGAACCCGGCTGGTTTAAAACCCTTTATGTCTTTTCCGGCATCTGGCAGAACTGCGGCTGGAGTTCCATCATCTATATCGCGGCAATCGCCGGCATCGATCCCAGTCTTTTCGAGGCGGCAGTGGTGGACGGGGCTTCGACGTTCAAGCGGATCATCCACGTGACGCTTCCCAGCATCATGCCCACCATTATCATCCTCCTGATCCTCCAGTGCGGTCAGCTTATGAGCGTGGGTTTTGAAAAGATCTTCTTGATGCAGAACAACCTTAATATGCCCACCTCGGATGTCATCTCCACCTATGTGTACCGGGCGGGCATGGTGGATGCTCAAATATCCTTTGCATCGGCGGTGGGGCTCTTCAACTCGGTGATTAACTGCACCCTGTTGGTCATCGTCAATACATTCGTGAAAAGAACCGGCGCAATCAGCCTGTTTTAAGGGAGGAAGTCCAATGAAAATCCGGCGTTCCAGAAGTGATTTGATATTCGATATTCTGAACCTGGGGATATGTATAATTATTTTCCTGCTCGTCCTTTATCCCCTGGTTTATGTAGCCAGCGCGTCCATATCATCCCCTTTGGCGGTGCTCCAGGGGAGGATGGTTCTCTGGCCTCTTGAACCCCGTATCAGCGCCTACACCGATGTGTTCAAGCATCAGGACCTTATGATGGGTTATAGAAATTCGCTCATGCTCGTGATTCTCGGAACTGTGACAAATATAGCCTTAACCTTTTTTGGTGCTTATATCCTCTCCCGGAAGGATCTTTTTGGACGGACTTTTTTAACTATGATATTTGCCTTAACCATGTTCTTCTCCGGCGGAATGATCCCCACCTACCTGGTGGTAAAAAAAGTGGGGCTCCTCAATTCCATGTGGGCCATGATCCTCCCCGGGGCGATCTCTATGTACAATCTGGTGGTCATGCGGACCTATTTCCAAACAGCGATCCCCGACTCCCTCATTGAGTCCGCCGAAGCGGATGGGGCAAGCCAGCTTTACATCATGTTCCGGATTATCCTGCCCCTTTCCAAGTCCATCATCGCGGTGATATGCCTGTTTTACGGGGTGGCCCACTGGAACCAATATTTTCAGGCTTTGCTCTACCTGAGTTCCCGGGCCAAATACCCCCTGCAGCTCTTCCTTCGGGAGATACTTCTGCTTTCCCAGGTGCAGGATCTGGTGGATACCCAGGGCTTTGCTGATCAGGTGCTCCAGGGGGAGGCCATCAAATACGCGCTCATCATTGTGGCAAGCGTACCGGTAATGGCGGTTTATCCTTTTATCCAGCGGCACTTTGTAAAAGGCGTTATGCTGGGGGCAATAAAAGGTTAACGATAGAGAGGAGAAAATTATGATGAAGAGAGTTAGTATGGCGGCAGCGGCGGCGTTGGTGGCCGTGCAACTCGTCATGGCTGGCGGTACCAGGCAAAGCGGGAATACCACTACCGCTCCGGGAGCGAACTTCAACCCCACAGGGTATCCCATCGTCAAGGAGAAGATCACTCTCACTGGCTTTGGGAACCAGAATGTGACCCACAAAAACTGGAACGAAATCTACTGCTTCACCGAGTACGAGAAGAAGTCTAACATCCATATCGAGTGGACTACGGCCCCCAACCAGGGTTTTCAGGAACGAAAGAATGTGCTCCTTGCCAGTGGTGACTATCCGGACTTTTTCTACCGCTGCGCCCTTACAACGGCGGATCAGATCAACTACGGTTCCAGGGGGGCTTTGATTGCCCTGAACAACCTCATCGACCAATATGGAGTCAACCTGAAAGAACGCTTCAAGGAACTGCCGGATATGTACAACTCCATGAAGATGCCCGATGGGAATATCTATTCCCTGCCCACGAAGTCTTTGAGCAGCCCGGGAGCGGCGAGCTACAACTGGATCAACGAGCGATGGCTTAAAAATGTGAACACGAAAGTACCTGCTACCCTGGACGAACTGGAGGCGGTACTCACCGCCTTCAAGACTCTGGACGCCAACGGCAACGGTAATCCCAACGACGAAATCCCCTGGTCCTGCCGCCGGGCAGGGATAAGCCTCTTCCTTTCCACCAATAGTTCCTTCGGTATGGGCAACCTGGGGAACAGTATCTCCATGGACTACTTTGTGGACATAGACAGCGCGGGGAAAATCCGGCTCTTTCCTATCACCGAAAACTACCGGCAGCAGCTTCAATGGCTTGCCGGGCTCTATGCCAAGGGACTTATCGACCCTGAATGTTTTACCCAGGACTTCGCGGCCTTCACCGCTAAGGGCGAACAGGACCTAATCGGCGCTTTCTTTGACAACAATAACCCGGAAATTATCGGTTCGAAAAACCAGGAATACTTTACCTATGCCCCGCCCTTCGCCGGCAGGGATGGAAAGGCCGAGTTTAATAATGTCGGCCTGACATACGCCCTGGGGGCCTTCGCTATTTCCAACAGGAACAAGTACCCCGCAGAGACTATGCGCTGGATTGACTACTATTACGGCGAAGAAGGGGCTCGGCTTATATGGCTCGGGGAAGAGGGCGTAACCTACGTCAAAAAACCCGATGGAACCTATACGGTGACCGATCTGATCCGCAAGAATCCCAACGGCCTCAACATGCCCCAGTCCATGGGTCAGTACGCCATCGGTTTTGCCGGTGGCGGTGCCCCCACCTTTACTACCGATATGCTGGAAGAGGCCCGGCTTCCGCCTATTGTTTTTAAGACGTATGACTTTATAAAACCCATAATCGGCGTTAAGGCCCTGCCGCTTTTGTCCTTTACCACGGCAGAACAGGACGAACTCAACCCGCTGCTTTCCGATATTATCACCTACATCAAGGAATCCCAAGTACAGTTTGTTACCGGACGACTCTCACTCTCCCAGTGGGAAAATTATGTTAAGCGTATCAACGATATGGGCGGCGCCCGGTATACGGCGCTCTTCCAGACCGCCTATGACCGCTGGGCGCGGAACTAACAGGACGATCATTTTGGGGAACCCAAAGGTTCCCCAAAATGCATACCGGGCCGCTAAAAAAGAAACCTCTTTATCGCGGCAGCCGCGCCGCTTATGGCGCAGAAATCTTCGTTATACTGCTCAAATATGAACGATGTTTCAGACCTCATCAGCGAGAAGGTATGGCTGTTGATTTTCTCTTCCATCTCGCCGCAGAGCCGCTTGTTGGTGAATAACTGCCCGTTAAATACCACCAATTTTGGATTGAAAAGGTTGATGACATTGGCCGCGCCTACCGCGAGGTATTCGATACATTCAAACAAAGCCGGCTCTACATCCTTGTCATGATTTTCAAAGGCCGCCAGAATTTCGCTTATCTTTGGCTTTTCAGGGTTCTTCGCAAGCCGCCTGAGTATGGGGGCGCCCTTTCCCCTGATAAGCTCCGCCATCTTTCCGGTTATGGCGTATTCCCCGGCTATCGCCTCAAGGCAGCCGCGCTTGCCGCACCTGCACTCGGGGCCGTTCAGGGCCACCGTGGTATGCCCCAGTTCCCCGGCGCCAAAAACAGCGCCCCGCAGCAGCTCGTTGTTGTGCGCTATGGCGCATCCGATGCCCTGGCCGACAAAGATATACAAAAAATCCCCGGTGATCCAGGACTTGTCCTCTCCCCGGTATCCGGCAAAGAGAATTTTCCCCGTGGCCATGACACG
>JAISWN010000086.1 GCA_031271075.1 Treponema sp. | reverse complement strand
TTCGGCGGATAGCGACAAGGTATGACAAGCTGGATCTGATGTTTTCCACGTTTATTTATCTTGCCTTGTGTGTTATCGCTGTTTGTTCATTGATTCCACGTAGTGTGAACAGGCCCTAGGATCTGTCTTTACCCTTTCTTCCGCCCATTTCTGCATGGCGATGGCGAAGGCGGCGGACACGTTGAGGGAACCCTTCGCGCCATAGCTGGGGATGCTCACCCGGCCCAGGGAAGCGTCCGCCACGGCAAGGGCGGCGGGGCTTACCCCCAGTTCCTCGGAGCCCGCGATCATCACCGCGGCCCGGGGGAAGGGAAATTCCCCGATGGCGATACCCCCGGTCTCCAGGGCGAAGAAGGGGCCGCCGGAAAATCCCCCAATCCCCGGGGAAAGGGCCGCCGGGCCGGGATCTTCCGGGAAGGGGTCTTCACCCAGCCGCTCCCAGGGAAGGACATCCACGCAGCCCATGGCGGTCCGTTCCGCCCGGGGGTGGCGGGGATCGGCGCAGAAGGGGGAAAGCCAGAGCTTTTCAGCCCCAAAGGACTCGGCGCTGCGGAACATGGCTCCCACGTTGAAAGGGGAGCGGATATCCTCCAGATAGACCCTCATCCCCGGAAAGGGGCGCCGTTTTGCCGGGTCCAGCCTGCCCTGGGGATCGGTAAAGTCCCAGTCGGCGGGGCAGCGTCCGGCGGCGGCCAGGAGGATATGGCGGGCCGTGTTGAGGGCCCGGCGCAAGGCAGACCCATCGCGCAAGGTTCCGGGGGCCCCGCCGGCAAGCCCCAGGGCGGCGCGGCTTTGTCCCAAAAGCCCCCGCTCCGCCGGGGAAAAATCCCCGTCCCCGCCGAGCAGCTCCAGCAGATCCTCCAGATACGCCAACTCGCCGGCGGAAAAGAGATCGCTCCGGCCCGGCACGGTTCCGGCGGAAGGCTCAGAACCCTGCCCCATGGCCAGGAGCCGCCGTTCCGCCCCGGCCAGGATCTTTTCGGCCTTCCGGAGCCGCAGGGCTCGGGGGAGGCGCGACAGTTTGGATAAGGGAATCACCGGGAAAGAGATACCATAAAACACCGGAAAACACAGTAAGCCGGGGCGCTCGAACTATAGGATAATATTCTGCCTTACCCCAATCGTACAATATCATCTCTAATTATATGGCAGAACGCTTGCAATTTGCACATTAAACCAAAATTGAAATCTATTTAGCCCCACAGGCTTCTGGAATCCCGCCTTCCGCCGGGCCGGTTTCGTATCCTTACAACCCGAAAGCCTCGATAATTTTGTCCGCGGTGGCCGCTAGACGGTCGTTGATGTAAGAGGGATCGTCTATCTTCGCCTTTATCTCCGCAACCAGATCGGCCCTTACATCCGGGGCGGCCGAGACCAGTTCCATGGCCTGGTAGAATTCGCTCTTCTCAAGGGCCTCTGAAGAGAGGCTTATAGAGTCGGATTTGGAATTCTGATTTATCGATTCATTCTTCCCGGGCTTTTTGCCGGGCTGAATGGGATCTATAGAACCTATCCTGTCGATTGTCATGGTCTTTCCCTGCCTGCCTTGATTATCGGCACAATTCTCTGATTAGTTTATACGTTAATCGGCTTTCCTGCCAGATACATAGACGGAAAATTCGCCCTTTTTTTCGGTTTTCTCCCCCAGGAGGGCAAAAATCTCCGCCGCCGAACCCCGTAAATACTCCTCGTGTATCTTGGTCATCTCCCGTCCCACACATACGTACCGTTCCCCATCAAATTCGGCCAGATCCTCTAAAAGCTTGAGTACCCGGAAGGGCGATTCGTAAAGGACGAAGGCCGCGCCGCCGGCCAGGAGTTCCCGGAGGCGGCCGCGCCGCCGGCCCGGTTTGGGGGACAGAAAACCTTCGAATACCACTGTCTTGTCCATGCCGCCGGATACGCTTACCAGGCTGGCAAAGGCCGAAGGGCCCGGAACGGGGATAACCCGGTGTCCCGCCCGGACGGCCATGCGTACCAGCGCCGCGCCGGGATCGCTGAGCGCCGGAGTCCCCGCGTCGCTGGCGTAAGCCACGTTTTTACCCTGATCCAGTTCGGCCAGCACCTTTTCCCCGGCAAATTCCTCGTTTTGGGCCCGGCAGGAGAGGGTTTTTACCCGGATTCCCAGGTGGGAAAGGAGTTTCAGAGTCCGGCGGGTATCCTCGCAGGCCACCAGGTCTACCGCCTTGAGGGTTTCCGCCGCCCTCAGGCTCAAATCACCCAAATTCCCGATGGGAGTACCGATAATATAGAGAACCGCCACCCTTTAACTATACCTTTCGGGAGTAATACCGGCTACCATGCTGCCCGTTCTTGCCTTTGTGTTTACCGGGCTCGCCCTTCTCTGGTTTGGATACACCCTGTTTTTCAGGAAGGGCGGCCCGGCCTCTCTGGTAAAAACCAGCCTAAAACCTGGGGAAGCGGGGGAAGGCTGGGCCGGGGCGGCCCAAAGCTGCCCGGTCTGTTCCGCCAGGCTGGAAAATCTCCAGTTGGTTAAGTCGGTAGCCTTTCCCTCCCTTAACGGCTATGACCGGATGATGCATATCCAGGGCTGCGTGTTCTGCCTTGGCGGCGGGCAGCGTCCCCGGAACTGTCCCGTCTGCGGCAGTGCCCTTGGGAAGGAGGAGTACCTGTTCGCCAGGGTTTTTGAACGCCCCTCCCGGAAGCCCCACGTCCATATCCTGGGCTGCCGTCATTGCCGGGGCCCTCACGCCATAGGTTAAAATACGCTAAGATAGGGGTCGTGATGATCAAGTATATACCTATCGCCGCGGCGGCTCTTATCCTCCTGGGTCTCTCCATCCTCTTTTCCGGGTGTTACACCCTCAAGCAGGGGGCCGTCATGCTGGGTTACCTGGGCCGGGCGGTTCCCCTGGACTCCCTGGCCGCCGATACCGGCTCCGCCCTCCCGCCCGATGGATCGGAAAAACCCGGCGGGGAAATGCCGGAGGCAGGCGGGGAAAACCGGCGTTTTGTGGAGCGGGTCCGGGATATCCGGCGCTTCGCCATGGAGGAACTGGGCCTTAAGGAGAGCGCCAACTATACCCGTTACGTGGAACTGGACCGGAGCTACATAGCCGCGGTAGTCTCCGCCGCCGCGCAGGATTCCTTTACCCGCTACGAATGGTGGTTCCCCGTGGTGGGGAAGGTTCCCTACAAGGGTTTCTTTAACGTTGAAGACGCCAGGAAAGAGCGGGACAAGCTGCGGAAAAAGGGGCTGGATGTCTGGGTACGGCAGGTGGACGCCTTTAGCACCCTGGGCTGGTTCAAAGATCCCCTCTATTCCTACATGCGCGATTATTCGGATTACCAGTTGGCGGATCTCCTGATCCACGAACTCCTCCACGCCACGGTGTATCTGAAAGACCGGTCCCAGTTTAACGAGGAACTCGCGGAATTCGTGGGAACCGAAGGGGCCCGGATCTACATCGAAAAAAAATACGGCGGCGATTCCCCCCAGTACCGGGAGATATTCGATTCCGAGGCGGACAGCGCCGTTTATATAGGGTTTCTGCACGAACTCATCGGGGAACTTGACGGGCTCTACAAAAGCGGCCTGGACCGGGAAGAGACGCTGGCCCGGAAGGAGGAGATTATCCGGCTGAACAAGGAACGTTTTGTCCGGGACTACGAGGGCCGCTTTAGGAGTGAAAGTTACCGGGATTTTATCCGCCGCTTTGCGGAACTGCCGGTAAACAACGCCTATCTGGAACTCTACCGGCTCTACTTCGCGGACAACCGTTTTTACCGGGATCTTTACGAAAGATCCGGCGGGGATCTTCCGAAATTCATTGCCGCGGCGAAAACACTGAAAAAGGGAAGGGAAGACCCGAAGCGGCAGCTTGAAAGGGCCCTGGGTTTTTAGGGGAAAATAGGGATGAAACAAACCCTGGTGATAGGCTCCACGGTGGTTGACGTGGTTCTCTCCCTGCCGCGTCTTCCCCGGCGGGGGGAGGACATCAACATCGGCCCCTCTGTCTGCCGCCTTGGGGGCTGCGCCTACAATGTTTTTAAAACCCTCAGGCTGTTCCAAAGCCCCGCCCAGCTCTGTTCCCCGGTGGGGAGCGGCATCTACGGCCGTATGGTTGAGGAAGGGCTTGCCAGAGAGGGGATCGAGCCCTTTGTCAGGCTGGAAGCGGAAAACGGCTGCTGTTACTGCCTTGTGGAAGCGGACGGGGAACGGAGCTTCCTGTCCTGGCACGGGGCGGAGTACCTCTTTTCCCGGTCCTGGATGAAAAAGCCGGATTATTCCCGGATAGACAGCGTTTTTATCTGCGGTATCGAGGTGGAAGAGCCCAGCGGGGATGAACTGGTTGAATTTGTCCTGGAACACCCGGAACTGGATCTGTACTTTGCCCCGGGGCCCCGGATCACGCGGATTCCCCGGCGCCGCGTGGAGCGGCTCCTTGCCCGGCGGGGCGCGAATGGCGGCCCTTTCCTCCACCTGAACGAGGCGGAAGCCGCCGCTTTTTCAGGCAAAAACGATGTGGCGACGGCGGCGGAGGTTCTGGCCAAAATGACGGGGAACGGCCTGGTCATCACCCTGGGGGAGCGGGGCTGTTACTGCCGGGAAAAAGACGCGGACGCCGGTTTTTTTGTTCCCGGCGCGGCGGCCAGGGTGATCGATACGGTGGGGGCGGGGGACGCCCACTGCGGGGCGCTTATCGCCGGCTTTAAACAGGGAAGGGGGCTCCGGGAAGCCTGCGGGATAGCCAACAAGATCGGCGCCGCCGTGGTGGGTATGCACGGGACAACACCCGACAGCCTGCCGGGTGAGGATAGCCCCCTTCCTTTGCCCGGTTAAAGATCCGGCTTCAGGTTTCCCATTAAAGATCCTGCCCGAAAAGCCCAGTGTAAACCAAAAGGCCCCGGGTATGTTCGGACTTCATCAGGCTTATCCGTTTCACGGGAACGCCGATCCTTCCGTTCCACTCCGGCCTCTCCGGGGAACGGCTATCCCAAAGGATTTTCCGGCGAATCTCCCGGCCCAGGGTGATGTGGGCCCTGAAGGGACGGGTGTCAATGGGAAGACCCAGGGCCCGGAGCCCGGAGGACAGTTCTTGCTGTATTTCCCGGAGCCGCTCCAGGCCGGGCCCCTCCTCCGCTTCCAGGTACCACAGTTCCTTGCGTGCCCGGCTGAAACAGCCAAGCCCGGAAAAGCTGAGTTCCGGGGGCGGCCCGGCGATTTGCCCCATGAGCCGCCTTATCTCCGGCAGCCCTTCCCCGGGACACTCCCCCAGAAAAACCAGGGTAAGGTGAAGGTTCTCTTCCCGGGAAAAGTTACCCCTCAGGGATTTCGCCCGGATCTCCGCCTGGGCCTCCAAAAGCCGCCGTTTCACCGGATCATCAAAATTAACCGCTATAAAAAGCCTCATACCCTCTTCCTGTGTACCGGAATTCTCCCAAAACCAAGCTCGAACTGAAGGTTCGCATAAGTATTCCTAACCTATACGTTTCCCCTGACTAACAAGCACCCCTTCGCGCTAGACTATATCCAGCCGTTTGTAAAGCGGAAAGCCTTTAAGGAGAGACTGTTTCAAGACACAGCCAAGTACCAGCCTTAGAAGCCGCCCCCGACAAGGAGTAAAGAAATGAAGAGCTTCCTGCGGAAACAGCGCGGGAAATTGTCATGTTCTCCCGGCAAGAACACATGGAGTTTTGCGGGATGCACGCAGCCAATTAATCCCCCCCCCATGTTATTCTAAATATTCTTACAGATCAGGGGCGGTAGTACAAACACTACTAACGCTTGCGAACCTTGCCATAGCCCTGACCCTGAACGCCCGCCCCCCGCTCAGAGCGGGTCATGCTGGGGATATGGGCCTTTATGCGCTGGGGGGCCGCCCTGATACCGCGCGTACTCTTGATTCGCCGCTTCTCTTTAGCGCTCCGCCTGAAATCATGGGGGCGGTATAATGATTGTCTTAACCAACATACGCGCTACAGACGAAAACAATCAGGCAAGCGTCATTGCCGATATAAAAAGCGATTCCTTTGGTGATGATAAAATCTGGTTCTCGGTTCCGGTAAAACAGCAGCACTATTTAACGGTGAACCGGTACGATGCCTTCCTGGTCGCGTTGTTATACCCGGCAATGAGATACGGCGAGGACATACATATAGCAGGTGCGATATCCAAAAAGCTGCATAGAAACATACTGACCTATGTACAGGCCGTTTTGACGGCATATTCGCCTTCGTTAAAACGGATTAAGATAACGGCGGATTCTTTTTCGGAAGAAAAGACCGTAACGGCTGCCGGAATCGGAACCGGATTTTCCGGCGGCGTTGATTCGTTTTGTACCATCTACGACCATTTTGTCCTGGAAAAAGATGAGCGATGCCGGATTAATACCCTGATATTCCTCAACGTTGGTTCTCATGGTTTATACTCAAATCCTGATACGGAAAATAAATTCTTGAAACGGTATGAGTATCTACATGAATTCCCCAAAAGTGTGAATTTGGCGTTTATAAAAGTTAATTCAAATATACATAAGTTTCACGAAGAGTTTGGTCATCAAAAAACCTGCACCTTGACAACGGCTTCCGGGATTCTAGCTTTACAGGGTACAATTTCAAAGTACTATATTTCATCTGCGATTAGCTATAGTGAAATGATGTCCTTTGGCAAATTTTCAAAGGATTTTGATATAACGGAATATTCCGATCCGTATCTGCTGCCGTTATTAGGCACCGAATCAATAGAATTTATTGCCGATGGCCAGCAATATTCGCGCACAGAAAAGACAATCCACATCGCCGAATATGAGCCGGTAAAGAAATACCTGAATGTCTGCATAAACGGTGAACGGCTAGACGCCGGGAATTGTTCATTCTGTCCAAAATGTCTGCGTACTATAATGACCCTCGAAAGCGCGGGCGTACTGGCTGAGTTTCAAGATGTTTTTGATATATCAATTTACCGGGAACACGCCTTTCGTTATCAGTGTCTACAATTGCTGAAATACAAAACAGATGTCTTTGCCAAAGACAATATTGATTTTGCGCGGGGAAACGGCAAGTGGCTTCCTTCTTATTTCGTGGCGGCGGTTTTGTTTTGTATGCCCCGCATGATTATGACGGGAATGAGGCGCGTGGGAAGAAAGCTATTGGATATGGAGAAGTATAACAAGTTAAAACATTGGCTGAGACATCGGTAACTCAGGTCGCCCTTAATACAGTGTTCCATCTCCTATATACAGACCCCGTTGAGTTAGGGATTAAACCCCCGAGTGCAACCACTTCGGGAGAACAACATACCTCGTCGAACCACAGGTTCGACTTCAGGGCGAAGTTGTTGATTCCTCCCTATCTCTGTGAAACTCGCCGGGTTAAATTCTTTGTGCCCTTGTGGTTGCCCATATAAGTATTTTTAGTCTAAGCAGCTTGCTAGTATCCCGACAACTATGAAAGTGCGGCTTTGTTTCCCGGCGGGAAAACGCAAGGCTTGGCAGAGCGCAAGGGATAGAAGCGGAAATCCCGCAGACCCCCCACAGGGGGTCGAGGA
>JAISWN010000073.1 GCA_031271075.1 Treponema sp. | reverse complement strand
ATAAACGCGAAAGGATATAACGGGGCGGGGGATTTTGGGAAGCAGGTCAGGCTCATGTACGTGTTTCAGGCGAAACTTTCCCGGCCAATCTATTACCGTCTTATCAACGGGAACATGACCGACATATCCTGTATGTCCTTATGTATCAAGGAATTAGATATCAAAGAGGCGGTGTTTATCGCGGACAAGGGCTTTTACAGTGAAAAGAATATCAAAGCCCTGGAGCAGCAGGGTCTGTGCTACCTGATACCCCTGCGCCGGAACAATCCGCTTATCGATTACCAACCGGTATCCCGTGGAAATTTCAAGAAAACGGGGCGGTACTTCATGTGGCAGAGACGGATTATATGGTATTACCGGTATGAACGGAAAGGGAAAAGCCTGGTGACCTATCTGGATGAACGGCTGCGGGTAGAAGAGGAGGAGGATTATCTGGGGAGGATAGTAAGCCATCCTGAGGAGTATAGCGAGGCAGGATACCAGGAACGGCTTGCCCGTTTTGGGACATTGACGCTTGTCTGCCGTACAGAGGGGCCGCAAGGAGCTCAGCAACTGTACGAGGTGTATAAACAGCGGAACGCGATAGAAACGATGTTTGACAGCTATAAAACGTTTTTGAAAGCGGACACCATGTATATGCAGAACCGTCATGTACTTGAGGGGTGGCTGTTTGTCAATTTTCTTTCGATGTTGGGGTATTACAAATTATATGACCGGTTACGGAAAGCAGGCCTGCTATCGAAGGAGTCGCCGAAGGACATTATTGAACTGGCAAAATCAATTTATCAGGTAAAGATACATGGCGAATGGAACCGGAGCGAGATAGCCCAGCGGATCGAGAAACTGTTCAAAAAGCTGGAAATAGACAGCCTAACCTGAGCGGAGTTAGGGATTTAAAAAATAATGCCCCAAATCGGCAAAATATGTATGAGAAAACAGACTTCCATCAGGATAGAACCGATCAATTTGTTATTTTTAGGCTTTTTCCGTATGAAAAATTTCTAAACTGAGAATTGCTGAGTTGTACGGTTTGCCTATATCATCGTTGACTGTTATTATAATGCTCCTATGATAAAAATGGACAATTAATTATAGAAAAGAACCCAGGGACTCTTTAGCGTGAGGCGGCCATTGCCAGCAAACAGGCGCCGTCCAAGGCGCTTCCCGAAGGTTTGGTTACCCTAAGATAGGGAAATTCTTCCGCCAGGGATTTTTTTAGTTTTCCCGTGACAATTTCGTCGTGTTCAATGACCCCGCCGGCCAGAACCAGGGTTTTGTTTTTGATATGGGGGGATCTCTCGAGGACGCTCCTCACAAGGAGGGTGAGTTCTTCGGCGCCGGCGCTCAGGATATCCAGGGCCAGGGCGTCTCCGCGCCGGGCCGCTTCGGTTACTACGGGCGCCAGGGCGGCCACTTTCGCTTTGTCCGCGTCATGGTGCACGAAGCGTATGAGATCGGCGCTCTGTTCCAGCCCCGCGGCCTTGAGGATCTCCTCCATCATTGCTGTGGGGAGATCCCTGCCCTCGGCGCCGCGGAGGGAGCGGGCTATGGCGGTCTTCCCTATCCATGAGGCGGCCCCCTCGTCTCCCAGCATATAGCCGAAGCCCCCGGCACGGACCAGTTCCCCGCCGGTTGTTCTCCCAAAAGCCACCGAGCCGGTCCCGGCGATGAGGCAGTAACCCTCCAGGCTGTCGAGGCCCCCGCAGAGGAGAATTTCCCCGTCGCCGCAGAGTGTTACCGGGATTTCCCCCAGAATGGAGCGGAAAAACTCCCGGAACAGTTTCCGATCCTTCTCCCTGCCCAGGCCGGCGCTGCCCAGGCATCCCGCGTCAAGGTCCTCTTTCCTGAGCCCTGCGGCCCTGAGACCCTCGTCCAGCAGGGCTTCAAGATTGGCGCGGACTTCGTCTTTGGCGACCGAATAGATATTGGTGCTCCCCGCCTCCACCCTGGCAAGGACTTTCCGGTTTTGATCGATAAGAGCCAGCCGGGAATGGGTGCCCCCGCCGTCAATGCCGAAGAAAATGGCGCCGTTTTTTTCCTTAATTTGGCAATACCTCCATCGAGCGCAGATGTTCCCGCAGGGCAGCGGCGCCGGTATACACAAAAGCGTTAAGTCTGGCCCCGGAAGCGGCGTTTACGTTTTCGGCCATGTCATCGGTAAAGAATGCCTCAACGGCCTTAATCCCTTCCGCCTTGAGTATGTACTCATAAAAGGCCGGATCGGGTTTGGCTATGCCCATGAGGTGGGATGCGTATACCTTATCAAAAACGGCGTATTGACCCAGTGTACGGTGGATCTTGTAATGCGCGTCTATCACGTTGGTACCTGCGACCACGCGTATTCCCGCCGCTTTAAGTTCCCGCACAATCTCTGCCGTGGGTTCGTCCATCCTGGGATGAAAGAATTTGCCGAGCAGCGCTTCGTCATGGGGGGGAAGCGTTCTGCCGGTTATTTCAGTATACCGTTTCCAGAACTCTTCTTCGCTTATTTCCCCCCGGCTGTGCCGGAGAAGTTCCCCGCCGAGGCGTTTGTCAATTTCCGCGAACGAATTCACCGTAAATCCTAAAAAGGGCAAAAGCTCAGGGGCTATATGAAAATCCCTTACCATCACACCGCCCATGTCAAAGATACAGCATTTTATCATAGAACCCGGACTCCGCTTATTCTTTTCCCGCCGAATACATGGCGCTTCCGCCGAGGAAGTAACGCGAAAGGGAAACAAACAGAATAATTATAGGAATACTCGCCATGACCGCTACCGCCATCATGGCCCCCTCATCGGAATATTTTTCTTCGGTGAATTTTACGATATAGGTTGGAATAGTTTTCATGGTTTCTTTTTGGGCAATGAGCAGAGGCCACAACAAATTGTCCCACTGCCCCCGGAAGCATAGTATCGCCGCGGTGGCTATGGCCGGGGCGCTATTTTTAAAAACCAGTTTCCAAAATATGCCGAATTCGCCAAGGCCGTCTATTCTGCCCGCGTCAAGCATATCGTCAGGAAAGGTCATGAGGTACTGGCGCATCTGAAAAAGGCCGAAGGTGTTAAGGATAAAGGGCAGGATCATGCCGGCAAAGCTGTTTTGCAGGCCCAGCTTGACGGCGGTAATATACATGGGGATCATGATTGCCTCAAAAGGAATCATCATCCGCCCCATGATGAGCAGAAACACCACGTTGCGGCCCCGGAATTTGAATTTGGACAGGCCGTAACCCGCGGCGGCGGAAACCAAAACCGAAAAGAACGTAGTAAGCACCGCCACCCAGAGAGAGTTAACCGTATTGCGTATAAACAGGAAAGACCTGTCGTTTCCCGCAATGGCGTTATAATAGTTTTGGGGGAAGAAGGTTTTAGGTATCCAAGAATAGGGCATGGTGAAAATTTCACGGGCAGACATCAAGGACGCACTCAACATAAAGAGCATGGGTATAAAGATCAAGAGAAGAAAAACAGCCATGAAAAGATTAAGAAAAATATTGACAGTACGGTTTAGGGCGGAATTATCCCGTAACATTTCTTCTCCTGTATCAGTATCTCACACTGTCCCGCTCGGAACTGCGGAGCCTTATCATGGTTAGGGCCATCATGACAAGAAAAAGCAGCACGCTCATTACGCAGGCCCTGCTTATATTAAGATCCCGGATAGCGGTATTGTAAATATTGAGAGTAACCACATTGATCGCTTCCACAGGCGCCCCCCGCTGGGTAAAGAGGTATTGGGTGGAAAACGATTTAAGGCAGTTCAGCATGGCCACAATGGAAACCATTACCGTAGTGGGTCTCAGGAGGGGCATGATGATCCGCCGTATGGTTTGAAGGGCGCCCGCTCCGTCTACCACCGCCGCTTCCAGCACCGAATGGGGTATCTTGGCAATGCCGGTTACGAATATGATGGAAAAGTACCCTATATATTTCCAGACATAAATGGCCGCCGTAGAGAGCCGGAGCATCGCCGTATCGGTAAGCCAGTGGTGATCTACTCCCGGGCTGGCCAAAATAAAATTGACCATACTGTTTGCCAAACCCCGGGGATCAAAGAGAAGCATCCAAATGAGGGCCGCGACTACCGAAGAAAACACCGCAGGAGCATAGATCATAAGCTGCAGAAAGTTATGCCCCCTCTTGCGGGTAGTGATGATGAGGCCGAAGATACATGAAAAAACCGTCAGGGGAATAAAGGCGCCCAGGGTAAAGATCACCGTTGCCTTGATAGAATTGAGGAAACTCCCGGAAGAAAGAACATAGATATAGTTTTTGATCCCCATGAACTGAGGCTTTCTGAGGGACAGAAGCTTTATGTTGAAGAAGGTATTGTAAAAAGCATTTGCCATGGGGTAAAGAGAAAAAAGAAGAAACAGCAATACCGCGGGGGTAACGAATATCCAGCCCCAGAAGGCTTTTCTTTTTTCTATACCTTCATACTTCATCAAGCCCTCCGGAACGGATATTTTTTTACTACTGCTGCTGGTCGAGTATTTCCTGTACCGCTTTGCGGAAGGACGCCAACACCGTTTTGGGGTCCTCGCCCTGAAGCATGGCCGCCTCAACCGCCGCCTTCATGCGATCATTGATGGCGGCGCTGTTTTCCGCGTAGTAAACCAGTTTCCCCCGCTCAAGGTCGCGGCGGAATACATCGGAATAGGGAATGGCTTTAAAGGCCGCGGAATTGAAGAGCTTATAGGTCGGCTGAACAAGATTAACCGCCGCTAAATATTCCTCGCTGTGGGAAAGCATGAAGTCAACGGCCCGCCAGGCCCAAATCTTGTGTTCCAAAGGCGCTTGACTGTTAACCAGATAGTAGTGACAGGCAATATCACCGGCGGCTTCTTTCTTCGCGTTTTTAAACTGGGGATAGGGAACAACCATCCATTCGCCGCTTTCGTAAAACGAAGGATTGGCGGCTTTCATGCGGGCCTGCTGGTAGAGGCCGCTTTCGCTCATGGCTATCTCGTTGTTGTCAAGATCAAAAGCCTGGCGGGGCGCTACATAGGTGGGCCCTCCCAGGTTCTTGCCCTTGGGCCCCCATTGGCGCATATATTCAAAGAACTGTATCCATGCCTCATCTCCGATGACCGCCTTTTTCCCGTCGTCGCTTACCAGTTGGCCTCCCAACTGGACGACCATGGGCAGAAACTGCTGGGTGTAAGAAGGATAGCGGAAATCAAAACCCCGGCGGGTAATGATTTCGCCGTTCCTGATAACCAGTTTTTCACTCAGAGCCATCACGTCTTCCCAGGTTTTAGGATAATCGGTCTCGGGATTCAGCCCGGCTTCGCGGAAAATTTTCTTGTTCAGGTACATACAGAGATTTGTATATTCCAGAGGAAGCCCGTAGATGGCCCCGTCCAGTTCCACCGCCTCAAGGGCGCCGGGAATATAGCGGCCTACCACATCGCCGATTTTTTTCTCGCCAATCCACGAAGGGTCCAGCGCGGCGGTCCTGCCTTCTACCACAAACTGGCGTATTACGGACTGGCTTTGGTTAAAAATATCCGGCCCTTGGTTTGCCGAAAAGGCCACGGTCAAAAGTTCCCTCATTTTTCCCGAAGGGTACATTTGATAGTCTATGTTCACATTGGGATGAGAGGCTTTGTATTGTTCGATAAAACCTTTTTCCAAGACACTCCGGTTAGGGTCTTCGTGGGTCCAGAGAACCAGGGACACCGGCGCGTCCAGATCCGACGACGCCTGCTTGTCACTTCCCCCGGCGGCAAAAACCGCCCCGTAGCAAAACAGAACAAGAGCCATTACAAATATCGTTTTCTTCATAGGTTTCTCCTGGGGGTATAATAAAGCAGCGCCCGCCTCAAGTCAACTAAATTTTTAAATTTTTTTTATTAATTCCCCAGAAAATCGGAAAAACAGTTTTTTTATGAAAAAAATTTTCTTGACGATCAGAAAAAAGGATGTTAAAATTAATTTATGAGGCGCCGGAATAGCTTTTTACCGGTAATTCCGCGGAACCCGGGTGGAACATCAACGTAACAGGATGTTGTATGGGGATGATTGAACGTTATTTACGGGATTGCGCGGAGGAAGGCGCCTTTCCCGGCGCGGCCTGGGTGGTAGGCAACGCCGAAAGCATTTTGGAACAGGGAACAACAGGAGTCCTGGGCGATGGTCTCGGCCCGGTACAGCCGGACAGTCTCTATGATATTGCCTCGCTGACGAAGATCATCGTGACGTTAGCCCTGATGAGGCAGCTTGAGGATGGTCTTATCAGACTGGAAGACACGGTTGATTTCTTTCTTCCTTCTTTTAAAAACTCTTCTCTTGGCGCTGTTACTCTTTTCCGGCTTTTGACCCATACCGCCCCCCTGCCGGGGGGAACCATGCTCTACCGTCACGCCCATACCCGGGAGGATATTTTGGAAGCTATACGCCGGACCGGCCTCCGGGACGATGACCGGGTGGTTTATACCTGTGAAGCCTTTATCCTTTTAGGGGAGATTGCATCCGCAGCCGACGGCATGGCTTTGGATGATCTTATCCGGCTCAGGGTTACCTCTCCCCTGGGGATGCGGGACACCTGTTACAAGCCTCCGGCGGTTTTATTGGACAGAATCGCCCCCACCGAGGATTGTCCCTGGCGGGGAAGGGCCGTCAGGGGAGAGGTACACGATGAAAACGCCGTGGTCATGGGGGGAGTGAGCGGTAACGCGGGTATCTTTTCCAGCGCTCCGGACATGACCCGCCTTGCCGCTGCGGTCCTGGATTCCCTGGAAAACCCGGAAGGGGCTTTCTTAAAAAACCCAAGCGCCTGGATGATGATCCGCAATTATACCGAAGGGAAGGGAGAGAACCGCGGCCTCGGCTGGATGGTTAAAGGCCCCGGCTCCGCCGCGGGGGATCTCATGTCTTCCCGGAGTTTCGGGCATACGGGGTTCACCGGGACCAGCCTCTGGATAGATCCTGAAAACGGGCTTTACGCGGTTCTTTTATCCAACCGGGTTCATCCCCGCCGGGATAATGCCGGCATCTTGCGTACCCGTCATATTTTTCATAATCTGGCGGTTTTAAGCCTGCCTGTGAGGCCATGACTAAAAAAATTTTTTATAAAATCAGGAAAAAATCATAAAAACTGGTTTTTATGAAAAAAAAATTTCTTGACAATGGCGATAAACCTGATATAATAAAATGAAAATTTTTGCCGGATTGGCGAAAATAAATCATGAGGAGGTTATTATGACGGTAAAAAAACTCTTTATCCTGCCGGTTTGTTTGGTTTTGGCCGTATCCATGTCGTTTGCCGGTGGCGGCGGTCAGCGGAGTCCCCAGACTGCCAAAACGTCCATCAATTTTTGGACCTGGCGGCCCGAAGAGATCGAAGGCTTTGAGGAACTTCTGGGGATTTTTGAATCCCAGAATCCCGGAATCGACGTGATACAGACGGCTCACAAAAGCACCGAGTACAATACGATTCTTTCTGCGGCCCTGAGCGGGGGTTCGGGACCCGATGTTTTTATGGCCCGGACCTATGGGGGGCTCGAAACCTTTGCCCAGTCAGGCTACCTGGAGCCCCTGGACGCCCGTATCCCTGAGTTGAAAAATTTCTCCGACGCCGCCCGCAGGGGGGCCGCTTCCGTTTCGGATGGAAAGATTTACGGCGTGCCTATTGCGAGCCAAACGCTTTTTGTCTTTTACAATACGGAAATTTACAGCAAACTCGGCCTCCAAATACCCAAGACCTGGGCCCAGTTTCTGGCGAATTGCGAGGCGGTGAAGAAAGCGGGGATCACCCCCATCGGCCACGGCGGCAAGGACGCCTGGATACTGGAGATCATGCTGGGTACTCTTTGTCCCAATTTCTACGGCGGTACCTCCTTCTATGACAAGGTGGTGAAGGGCGAAACCAATTTCCTTGATCCTGTTTTTGTGGCCGCGGTTGACCGGCTCAACGAGTTAAAACCCTATGTACCCGATATGTTCATGGGGGTAAGTTACGACGATGCCCGTTCCCTCTTCATCAACGAGCAGTCCGCCCATTTTATCGGCGGTTCCTTTGAGGCGGGGTATTTCTCTTCCCAGAATCCTTCCCTCAAGTACGATCTCTTCGCGCCGCCCACGCTCAACGCGAATGATCCCAGCTATGTTTCGGTCTATGCCGACGGAAACTTTGCCATGAACGCCGCTTCTTCCCATAAGGAAGCGGTTACCTCGCTGCTGCATTTCTTTGCCAGTAAGACTACCGGCGACTTCTACGTCAAGTCCCTGAAACAGGTTTCTGCGGTTCCCGGCGCAGATACTTCCTCGGCGCCTTTCATCGCCAAGGTGATTGGTCTGCAGAAGAACAATACCCCCTATATCTTTCTGGTTGGTTTCCGTTACGAGCAGCCTACAGGTTCCACCCTTGCGCAGGCTGCCCTCCAAGGCATGTTCGGCGGGCAGCTCACGGCGGCCCAGGTTTGCCAGCAGATACAGGACGGCATAGCTTCGTATTATAAACCTTTCCAAAAATAAGCGAATTCAAGGTCAGGATTCCGCAATCTAATGTTTTGGAACCCTGTCAACTCTTTGTTTGAAACAAAGCAGCCGGAAGAAGATTCGAGAAGCAGGAGCCATTCCGCTTTCCGCGTTTTCTTCCGGCCAAAGAAAAGAGGCGGAGATGAAGAAGTCTGAAATCCGGAAAGGTTTCTGGATCATGTTTTTTGTGCTCCCCGGCCTGACGGTGGTTTTTATTTTTATCCTGCTTCCCCTTTTTATTTCCCTTTTTAACAGTTTCTTTAACTGGCAGCAACTACTCCGGCGTGAATTTGTAGGCCTGGAAAACTTTAAGAGAATATTTTTCGCTTACCCTTACCAGGAGCGTTTTTTTAACGCCATAAAAAACAATGTCAAATGGCTGACCTTAAATCTCCTGGTACAAAACAGCATCGGTCTGCTCTTTGGTTATATGCTGAGCCGCCGTATTCCGGGGCATGGTTTTTTTAAGCGGGTCTTTTTTATCCCCGTGCTTTTTTCCCTGGTGGCGGTAGGTTTCCTCTGGGGCCTCTACCTCAGGCCCAACGGCCTCCTTAACGAGTTCCTCAAGCTCATCGGTCTGGGGGAATTGGTAAAGCCCTGGCTGGGAGATGAAAAGCTCGCTACTTATTCCCTTATCGCGGTAAATATATGGCGCTGGGTAGGATTCCCCTCCCTGGTGTTTCTCGCGGCGGTAGATTCCGTTCCCGCCGACTGTATGGAAGCGGCCTACCTTGACGGGGTAGGGGAATGGAAACTTTTTTGGCGCATCGTGTTCCCCCTGATAATACCTTCCGTAACGGTGGTGGCTGTACTCACCATCATCGGAAGCCTCAATGTCTTTGAACAGATCTATACCATGGCCGGCCTTGACGGGGGCCCCAATTTTTCTACCGATACCATCGGGACCCTCTTTTACCGCACCGCCTTCGGATCGGTGGATTCGGGAAATCCTGCCATCGGCATAGGAAGCGCCATTGGAGTGGTTATCTATCTTGCCACGTTTATCGTTTCTATGGGTTCCATCGCCGCGACCCGTTCCAGGGAGGTTGAGCTGTGATTCTGGATTTTACCTATCAACGGCGCAAGGGGATACGGAACCTGACGGTTGTTCTTTTACAGGCGTTTATGATCGTATACGCGGTTCTTATCTTTTATCCTCTTTTCAATATGGTGATTTCTTCCCTCAAGGCAACCAGGGAAATTTTTCAGAATCCCTTCGGGTTGCCTGAGACCTTTCAGTTTGAAAACTACAAGGCCGTCTGGATCGACAGGGGCTTTGGCCGCTATTTTAAGAACAGCTTTTTTGTTACCGCCGTTTCCATGATCTTCGTCGTGTTCCTTGGTTCCATGGCCGCCTTCGGGGTTTCCCGTTACCGGTACCGGCTGAGAACCTGGATCTATATGCTCTTTCTGAGCGGCATCATGTTGCCCCTCAAGGCGGCGATTATTCCCCTCTTTATGATTATCAAGAATCTTGGCCTTATGGATAAGCATGTTTCGGTTATCCTGATCTTCATCGCCATGGGGCTGCCCTCGACGGTGTTCATCCTTTCGGGATTTATGAAGACCATCCCTATGGATCTGGAATACGCCGCCCGCATTGACGGCTGCAACGACTGGATGATCTACCGGCGCATCGTGATGCCCGTCACCGGTTCCGCCATAGCCCTGGTCACCATCTATAACGCGGTACCCATCTGGAACGATTTTTTCTTTCCCCTGGTGTTCATCCAGAGCGACAGCCTTAAAACCCTGCCTATAGGGCTTTCTACTTTTTTTGGCCAATATGCCACAAACTGGAGCCTCCTTTTTACGGGACTTTCCATTGCCATACTGCCCATGCTTTTTTTGTATCTCTTTATGTCTAAATATTTTATCCGCGGCATGACCGCGGGAGCCATAAAATAAGAAACCCGGAGGAAGAATGACCATCGAAGGATATTCTGAAAGCCTTGACAAGTTTACTACCGAACAGAGGAACGAATCATCCCTGGATATTGATTCCAAATCGTCCCTGGAAATTGCAACCATCATAAACCAGGAAGATAAAAAGGTCCCCCTGGCGGTGGAAAAAATACTTCCCGAAATAGCCGCCCTGGTGGACGATGTCGTCGGCTCCTTTAAAAAAGGCGGCCGCCTGGTTTACATAGGCGCCGGTACTTCCGGCCGCCTGGGGGTTTTGGACGCCTCCGAGTGTCCCCCGACCTACGGGGTGGATCCGGAAATGGTCCTGGGCATTATCGCCGGCGGCAGGGAAGCCCTGACCTGTTCCATCGAGAACGCCGAGGACGGCGCCGGGGATTTAAGAATATCAACTTCTCCGGCGGCGATATCCTGGTGGGGATCACCGCCTCAGGGCAGGCGCCCTATGTGCTGGGCGCCCTGGAATACGCGAAAGAACTCGGGGCCGTTACAGGCGCCATAAGCTGCAACAGGAATTCCAGGACCTTTGAAATCGCGAAGCACAGGCTTTTTGTCAACGTGGGCTCCGAGGTAGTAACCGGCTCTACCAGAATGAAAAGCGGTACCGCCCAGAAGCTGATCCTCAATATGATCTCCACCGCTTCCATGATCCGGCTGGGGAAGGTCTACAGGAATCTCATGGTCGATCTGAAACCGGTGAACCATAAGCTGGTCCTCTGTTCCATACGCCTCATCAGGGAAGTAACGGGCTGTTCCGAGGAAAAGGCCAGGGAAGCCTTTGAATCTTCCGCCTGCGGGAGCGTCAAAAACCCCAAGGCCGCGATAGTCATGGTTCTTTTGGGAAAGACCCGCGAAGAAGCCCCGGCCCTTCTGGAGAAATCAGGCGGCCATATCAGCGCCCCGGTGAGGAAGGAAGCAGGGGCGGAGTAGGATGGAAAGCGCCCTTTTTGCCATCCGCCAGTGTCTGCCGGATCTTCCCTCGGCGGAACGCCGGGCCGCGGAATACGTGCTTTCGGAGCCCGGGAAGGTGCTTCATTGCAACATCACCGAACTGGCTCGCCGGAGCGGGGTGAGCCAGGCGGCCATTGTACGTTTTTGCCGCCGTATAGGAACCTCGGGGTTTGCCGATTTTAAGTTGAGGCTGTCCCGGGATGTGTTCCTCATCTCTCCGGACGAAAAATTCCTGACGGGCTATCCTGAATCCGCCGGGCGGGGCGCTCCTTCGGATTTGGAAGCCGGCCCCGATATGGATCCGGCCAAACTGGTAAAAGGAATAATAGGCGGTATTCAGCGGAACCTGGCCAGGCTTGAAATAGTCTGTGATATTCATCTGTTAATCAAAGCCGCGGACCTCATACGGGGCGCCCGTTTTATCGGCCTTTTCGGCATTGGGGCATCGGGACTTGCGGCTCAGGATCTCTATCAAAAATTTTTGCGCATCGGGCTCCCCTGTTCCAATTCCCAGGATACGGATCTCCAAATCACCACCGCATGTAACCTGCGCAAGGGAGACGCGGCCTTCATCATCTCTTATTCAGGGGAAACTACTTCTATGATACGCTGCGCCGAGTGGGCCAGAAAAAACGGGGCCTCCCTCATCACCCTGACCAGGGAGGGCGGTAATACCCTCAGATCATGCTCCGACATTCCCCTGCTTGTGCCGTCCCTGGAACCGGTCTACCGCAGCGCCGCCACGGTCTCCCGGATCAATCAGCTTGCGGTGGTAGATATGATCTATTCCCTGGTAATCTCCAAAGATCTAAACACCGCAATCGAAGCCCTGGAAAGGACCATGACCGCGACTCACAGCCATCCACCGCCGGTAAACCCCTAGACTGTCGCATTTGTAGGTTTTTGTGCCTTTTTCCATACGAACCACACAAACAGGGCAGTCGTACTTCGATTTCTGGGATTATTCATGACAGCAATTCTCAGTTTAGAAAGATGTGATAAGATCCCCTCATGGGAGCGGGATTATTTAGCAAGCTGCTGGGCAGCTTGGAGGCGGTAGGGGGACAGATCCCTGATGTAAGACGGGGCGGGGGCAATCTGAAGTATCGGTTGCTTGACGGCATTAAGAGCGCGTTTGCGGTATTTTTCTTTTTGCATCCGTCGTTACTGGACTTTCAGCGGGCGATG
>JAISWN010000067.1 GCA_031271075.1 Treponema sp. | reverse complement strand
TGTATTTAACCGTTTCCTCGGTGTAACGGCCGATAAATTCGGTGTTTATCACAAAACCCAGGGATATCATATTGGAGATCCGGTCGGCCACCTTGAGGACTTTGGCGTTCCGGGAACCGGTTTCTATAATCCGGGTAAGGAATTCGGGCTTGGTCTCCCCGGGGAAACGGGTTACCTCCAGCACGAGGTCGTATACCTTGTGGCTTTCGTAGTCGATGGAGAGGAGCAGGTTGTGGTTAAAATCGGGGATATCCTCCAGGACATCGTGAACCACCGATGCCTTGAGGAGTACCGAATCAATGTAGCCGTAGTCTATCAGGGTGGCCATGGTGTCCAGTTGGTGGCGGAACATGTTACCCCCCCCTTCCCGGACTTTCCCGATTAGAGCGGTGGCAAGCTGAATATAAGGGGCAAGATGCGTCCCTTTAAGCCGTAGCATCTCCTCGGTAGTCATACGTCCCCCTTAACAGAGATCCCTGATATAGGACTCAAGCTTCCCGCTACGCTTCCGGGCCTCGCCAAGTTTTTGCCTTTCCCCTTCCACCAGTTCCGGGGGGGCGTTTTGCAGAAATTTCCCGTTACCAAGTTTCGCCTCAAGGGCCTGTATAAATTTGCGATCCCGGTCTATCTCCCGGGTAAATTTCTGTTTCAAGGCGGCAAGATCCGCCGCGCCGGCCACGAACACGAAAGCCTCAAAACCGGAACCCACCAGGGCGATGGAGCCCGGGGGACGGCCGCCGGATTGCCCGGTTTCCGGAACAGCGGCCTTGCCGGCGGCCCGGATCTCAAGCTCGCCGATACCGGCCAGGAGCTTTACCAGTTCCGTATTGGCGGCCAGGGTTTCCGCCCGATCCGGGGCGGGCCTTGCCAGGACGCGGAGTTTCCTTTCCGGCGGGATGGTACACTCGCTCCGCAGGGTCCGTACCATGCGGACCAGCTCCTGGAGGAAGGCGAAGGCCCCCTCCGTCGCCGGGTCGGCGCGTTTTTCGTCATATTCCGGGTAAGGCGCCGTAATGAGGAGTTCTTCCCCGGCCCCCTGCGTGTTGGGCAGCTTGCCGTAGATCTCCTCGGTAACAAAGGGAAGGAAGGGGTGGAGCAGCCGGAGGGATTCGGCCAGGACATCCAGCAATACGGAAGCGGCCCGGTCCTTTTCGGCGTCCCCGCCGCCCTTAATCGACAGCTTGGTAGCCTCAACATACCAGTCGCAGAAATCGTTCCAGAAGTACTCGTAGACGGCCGAGGCGGCCTCGTTGTAGCGGTAGGAGAACAAGGCCCCGGACACGGCCCTGGCGGCGGAATTAAGCCGGGAGCGGATCCACCTGTCCACCGGGAGCAGGGCCGGGTTTTGAACCGGTTGACGGCCCTCCAGGTTCATCAGGATATACCGGCTGGCGTTCCATACCTTGTTGGCGAAGCGGGAGCCCATTTTGACCGATTCCTTGTCGATAAGGATATCCTGCCCCTGGGCGCACATAAAGGCCAGGGTAAACTTGAGGGCGTCGGCGCCGAACTCGTCCACCAGTTCCAGGGGATCCAGGCCGTTCCCCAGGGTCTTGCTCATCTTGCGGCCCTGCTTGTCCCGCAGGAGGCCGGTGATGTAGATATCCCGGAAGGGAACCTTATCCAGGAACTCCAGGCCCGCCATGATCATCCGGGCAACCCAAAAGAAGATAATGTCGTAGCCCGTGACCAGGGCCGTGGTGGGATAGTAGGCCGCCAGATCCGCCGTGTTACTGCCGGGAGATTCCCAGCCCAGGGTGCTGAAGGGCCAGAGCCAGCTTGAAAACCAGGTGTCAAGCACATCCGGGTCCTGCGCTATGTTTTCCGAGCCGCAGGAGGGGCAGACGGAAAGATCCGTCCGGGACACGGCGGTCTTGCCGCAGTCCGCGCAGTACCAGGCGGGGATGCGGTGGCCCCACCAAAGCTGGCGGCTTATACACCAGTCCCGGATATTTTCCAGCCAGCGGCAGTAGGTGTTCTCCCACTTCCGGGGGAAGAAGACGATCTCTTCCCGCCGCCAGGCGGCCAGGGCCTTTTCCGCCAGGGGTTTCATCCGCACAAACCACTGTTCCGAGAGGAAGGGCTCGATCACCGTGCGGCAGCGGTAACAGTGGCCCACCGCGTGGGTAATGTCTTCCTCCCGGATATAAAAGCCCCCGGCCTTGAGGTCTTCAAGCACCGCCTCCCGGGCCGCTTGTACCGTCAGGCCCCGGTACTTTTCGGGAACATCGCTGTTGAGCCGCCCGTCGGGGCTGAGGATGTTGATCACCGGGAGATCGTGGCGTTTTCCCACATCCCAGTCGTTGGAATCGTGGGCAGGGGTGATCTTTACCACTCCGGTTCCGAATTCCCGATCCACGTAGGGATCGGCAATCACCGGGATATTCCGGCCCGTAAGGGGCAGGGCTACCTGTTTCCCCACCAGGGCGCCGTAACGGGGATCCTCCGGGTGAACCGCCACGGCGGTATCACCCAGCATGGTCTCCGGCCGGGTGGTGGCAAGCTCGATAAAGGCGCCGGAGGGGCCCGCGTTTTCTTTCAGCACCGGGTATCTCAGGTGGTACATCTTTCCGGGGGCGTCCTCGTGTTCCACCTCGTCGTCGGAAAGGGCGGTGCCGCAGGAACAGCACCAGTTTACCAGGTAGTTGCCTTTGTAGAGGAGATCCCGCTCGTAGAGGGTAACAAAAACCTCCCGCACCGCCCGGGAAAGCCCCTGGTCAAAGGTAAAACGCTCCCTGGACCAGTCCACGCTGGCCCCCATGCGGGCGATCTGCTTCGAGATGATGGCGTGGTGTTCCGCCTTGACCTTCCAGGTCTCTTCCACGAATTTTTCCCTGCCCAGGTCGTGACGGCTCAGCCCCTTTGCCTTGAGCCGCCGTTCCACCACGTTCTGGGTGGCGATTCCCGCGTGATCCGTGCCGGGAACCCATAGGGTGGGCTCCCCCCGCATGCGGTGGAAACGGATCACGATATCCTGAAGGCAGATGTTGAGGCCGTGGCCAAGGTGAAGTACCCCGGTTACGTTGGGAGGGGGAATGACTATCACATAGGGGCTTTCGTCCCGGTGGACACCCCGGCCCCGGGCGGGCTT
>JAISWN010000046.1 GCA_031271075.1 Treponema sp. | reverse complement strand
GATCAAACCGCCCGGGAGGCGGCTAAAGGTAACAAGCAGGCCCGGGACAGGCTGATAAACGCCAACCTGCGTTTTGTGGTAAATGTGGCAAAAAAATACCAGGGGCAGGGAATTCCCCTCCTGGATCTGATAGGTGAAGGTAATGTCGGGCTTATAAACGCTGTTGAACGTTACGATGTGAACAAAGGGTATCATTTTATCTCCTACGCGGTGTGGTGGATCCGCCAGGCCATTCTTAAAGCTATCTGTGAAAAGTCACGGATGATCCGGCTGCCCCAGAACCGGGCCAACGAACTGGTACAGATCGAAAAGGCCCGTAAACTGGTACAGGAAAGCCACAACGCCGGAGGGGAGATCAGGGAAATAGCGGAACTTCTCAACGTTGAGCAGGATTATGTGGCGGAACTTCTCAACATCAGCCGGGAATCGGTTTCCCTGGAAAACCCCGCTTCTTCCGGCGGCCAGAAATCCAGCGCCCTGAAAGACTTTATCGAGGATGAAAACTATCAGGCCCCGGAGGATTACGCCATGGGCCAGGCTCTGCAGCGGGATATTGAAGCGGTATTGAAAACCCTGGACAAGAAAGAAGCGGAGGTTATCCGCTTCCGCTACGGCCTGGGCGACACCGTCCCCATGTCCCTGCAGGAAGTGGGTGAGAAATTCAATCTGACCAAGGAAAGGATCCGGCAGATTGAGAAGAAAGCCCTCAAACGGCTTCAGCACCCCACCCGTCAGCGGATACTGGGGGATTACGTCGCCTGAAGGCCGTAGGAGCCTCTGGGGTTTTGCCCCGCAGGCTCCTGGCGGAACGACCCCGAGCCGCTTTAGCCCCGTCAGACCCGCAGCGCCCCCGGCATATTGGTGTTTACAATTGGTACTATGGTTTCTACTCATACCCCTTCATCTTGAAGTCAGGTTTCTGATCCATCTGAAGCGGTTTATCACCACCACCGCGACAAAGCACTTGAGGATCTGGTCGCACTTGAGACAGAGAAAAACCAGCCAGGCCGGGGCTTTCAGGGCCATGGCGGCAGTGGACAAGGGTATCACCACCAGAAAAACGAAGATCGAATCGTTCCTGAAGACAAATGAAATATTCCCTCCCGCTCTTACCAGCCCTCCAAGGCTCGGCATCTGGTAGGCCGTGCCCGGGATGGTAAGGGCAAGAACCAGCATAAGCTGCCGGGCGGTGGCGATTGCCTCGGGGGAAACCTTGTAGAACGAGATGAGCGGATCCCCGGCAAGGAACACGAAGATCCCCGTTGCCAGGCCCACGCAGGGGAAGAACCGCTGTACCCGGTAGGCGTGGGGTTTTATCTCTTCCACCCCCGCGCCGGAACCCACGAGTTTGCCGGTCATGATCCCCACCGCGGTGGCAAGGCCGCTCATCCAGATGTAGACCAGGGTGTTCATCATCCCCGCGATATTGAAGGATGCGATAATGTCCGCGGTAAAGCGGCCCACAACGGCAGTGTAGGCGAAAGAGTTTATGGCCCACACAAAGTCCCCGGCCACCACCGGCGCCCCGTACTTTACCATGGAGAAGGCCAGGAACCGGTCGGATTTCCCCAGAGCCCCCAATAAATCCCCCAACAAATCCCCCAATGTCAGGCCGATCCGCCTGTCGAAGCCGAAGACGTAGATCGCCGCGATAAGACATTCGGCGATCCGGGAAATCAGGGTAGCCAGGGCCGCTCCCCGTATCCCCATAACCGGAAAGCCCAGTCTGCCGAAGATGAGACAGTAGTTAAGCCCCACATTGAGACCCAGGGTTAAGAGAGCGATGTTCATGCCGAAGCGCACCTTCTCCACGCTTCGCTGGGAGGCGATGAGTACCTGGGAAACCGTGAAGAACACAAAGGAAAGACCCACGATCCGCAGGTACGACGAAGCCGCCCCGATGACATCGGCCTTGTTGGAAAGGATCCCTGCGATGGCCCCGGGGAAACAGGCGCTGACCAGGCTGAAAAGGCTGCCCGCTATCAGGGCCGCCCAGAGGCTTAGGGCCGTAAGGGAACGGATACTTTTGGTATCCTGCTTCCCCCAGTACTGGGTAGCCAGGATCACCAGTGTCGCGCCGACCCCGCTGGTGATGAACTGCACCATGGAGTGGATCTGGTTCCCGATAAACACCCCGGAGACCGCCAGATCCCCCAGGCGCCCCACCATGATGTTGTCGGCAAAGTTTACGGTAAAGGCGATAAGGTTCTGCAAACCTATGGGCAAGGCGAGCCGTACCAGGGTTCGGTAGAAGTTCTGCGGCCCGGCCTCCGGGTTGTTCCCTGGCTTTTCCGCCCTTTGTATGTTCATGATCAGTATGTTTATGATCCCTCCCACGAACCGGCCTTGGCCTTCTTTACTATGACTTTTTTTCTATGACTTCTTTGTATGACTTTTTTCTATGACCACAATGACCACACTAAACGACCGGTTTATCATAGTAGGAATAATGGGGAACGATCAACCAGAGAAAGTTTACCGGGCTAAACTTACGGGAAAAGCCCCGCGCAAGGGATTGGAGGGGTGCGCGCCCCGCAGAGGCGCGCAGCCACGGCGCATTGCGCCGGGGCCGGAGCCCCGAAAAGCCCGGTTTGCGGCGTTCTACGCCGCAAATGCGCCCAAATTTCTCCCCAATTCTTTATAAATGCCCTGAAGTCGAATCTGCTGTTCGGCGGAGTATTATGCGGACTTGTGGAGCAAGTCCGGCCCCTCGGCACGAATAAAATTACCGGATTTACGCCGGTTTACCTTTTCTTTTTTCTTTTCCGGCTTATACGCGATGTACAAAAAAGGGGAAAAAAGGTATCATCCCAGGTTATGCGAAAACGATCCCTTGATCCCCTGGCGGTAAAAGCCCTCGCCCTGGATCTGGACGGTACGGTTCTGAACCCCGGCAAGGCCCTTTCCGAACGGACACTCAAGGCACTGCGGGGCTGCCGGGAACGGGGACTGGAGCTGCTTATGGTAACCGGCCGGGCTGTGGAGGCGGCGGAGAAGTACCGCGCTGCCATGGACGCCCGGGGGCCGATGGTGTACTTCAACGGAGCGGTGGTGGCGGATATGCCCGGCGGGGCGGTTTTAAGCGCCACCCTCCTGGACATGGAGGCGGTGAAATTCTGCGTGGGCCTTTCCCGTTCCATGGGAGTGTACTACCAGGTCTTTCTGCCCGGCAGCCTTCAGGAGCCCCGGCAGCGGCTTATCGCGGAGCGCTGGTGCGCCGAGGCGGAGATGTACCTGGATCATACGGGTATCCGGGCGGAGATTTGCGACATCGGAGAGGCAATCGCCGCGCCGGGGCTGAAGGGCTGTATTAAAAGCATGTTTCTTGCGGAGGCTGAAGCGCAGGATCGGATCCGCGCCCGGCTAACGGAACGGTTTGGCGGCTCCCTCTACGTGGCCCGGACCCTGCGGAACTTTCTTGAAATTATGAATCCCCGGGTTTCCAAGGGCGCGGGGCTCAGGATCGCCCTTGACCGCCGGGGCCTTATGCCCGGGGAGGCCATCGCCTTCGGGGACGAGGAAAGCGATCTTCCCATGTTCGTTGCCGCCGGTTTTTCCGCGGCCCCCGCCAACGCCAGGGAAGCGGTACGCCAGGCCGCGGATCTTATCGTTCCCTCCAACGCCGAAGACGGAGTGGCGGCCTTTCTGGAAGAGACCTTTCTCCGCTGATTTCCCTATGGAAACGCCGGCAAGGGAAGCGGGAGAGGGGCCTGCTGAAAAAGAAGCCTACTTAACCCAGCAGCTTATAACCTACATCGGCAACAAGCGGGCCCTGTTAAGCTTTATCGGGCAGGGGGTAGACGAAATCCGGCGCAGGCTCCGCAAAGACAGGCTGGTCACCTTCGATGTCTTCAGCGGATCGGGAATCGTGGCCAGGTATTTCAAGCGTTTTTCCCGCCTCCTCCTGGTGAACGATCTTGAAAGATATTCGGCCCTGATAAACCAGTGTTACTTGTCCAACGAAAGCGAGTTGGATATCCCCCGGCTGAAAGGGTACTACCGGGAAATTGTTGAGCAGTTGCGGGACGGCAGGCTGGAGAAGGGGATCCTGGCGGATCTCTACGCCCCCGGAGACGACAGCAACATAAAACCCGGCGAAAGGGCGTTTTACACCCTCAGAAACGCCATGTACATTGATACTGCCAGAAAACTGATCGGCGTCCTCCCCCGGGAGGATCAAAAATTTTTTCTTGCCCCCCTCCTGTCGGAGGCTTCGATTCACGCAAACACCTCCGGTGTGTTCAAGGGTTTTTATAAAAACCGGGAGACCGGGATAGGCCAGTTCGGCGGCAGGAACCTGGACGCCCTGACCAGGATAAAGGGGGATATCACCCTGCCCTTTCCCGTTTTCAGCAGGTTTAACTCAGAGGTAGCGGTCTTTAACGGAGACGCGAACAGTATCATCAAAGAGGCCCCGGAAGCGGATCTGGCTTATATTGACCCTCCCTATAACCAGCATCCCTACGGTTCAAATTACTTTATGCTGAATTTGATTCTGGATTACCGCTGCCCGGCAAGGCCAAGCAAAATTTCAGGCATCCCCGGCAACTGGAACCGTTCGGAGTACAACAGGGGAAACCGCGCCTACGGGGCCTTAAAAGATCTGGCGGCAAACATAAAGGCGAAGTACCTCCTCCTTTCGTTCAACTCCGAAGGTTTTATCGGCGCGGAAGAGATGGAGGATCTCTTAAAGGGGCTGGGAAAACTCAGCGTCCTGGAAACAAAATACAACACCTTCCGGGGCAGCCGGAATTTGAACAGCCGCTCTATCCACGTAAAAGAGTACCTCTACTTACTGGAAAAGTAGGGCGCCTTGCCCGGCGCGGGGGCGTAACAGGCGGTTTTACTCAGCCCCTGTTCCCAAGGTACTTTCGCAGGGTCTCCCGTACCGCGCCCTTTCCCCCGATTAACTCGGCAAAATACCCTTCCACCCGGGAACCCAGGCTGCCGGACGCCCCGGCTTCCACATCGTACAGGTTTACCGCGAAGATCTTTTCATTGGAAAGAATGGGCTTAAGCTTTCCCTCCGCCGATTCAGGCTTCCCCAGGCTTACCCCCGCAAGGATGCGCCGCAGATCCTCCAACTGGGGGTCGGGGCTGGGTTCAAAAGGCAGCCCCTGATCATCCAGGGCCAAAAGGTAACGGCACCAGGCGGCAATCACCAGGGGGATGAGGATAAGGCGGGCCGTGTCCAGGCTCCCGCTGTTGGCGTAGAGGTTGATGGTTTCGCCGAAACGGATCCCCAGCTTCTGGGAAGTGTCCGTGGCGATACGCTGGGGGGTATCGGGAATGTTGGGATTGGGGAAACGTTTCTCCAAGACCTGGGCGATAAATTCCGCGGGCTTGATAATTCCCGGGTCGGTAACCACCGGCATCCCCTCGTCATAGCCGATTTTTCTAACCAGCAGGGCAAGATCCGGGTCTTTCATCTCACCGGCGATGGAGGTGTAGCCGAGAAGGCAGCCGAAGATCGCCAGGGCGGTATGCAGGGGGTTGAGGCAGGTGCAGACCTTCATCCGTTCCACCTGGTCTACGATTTCCCTTTCCGTAAAGTACACCCCCGCCTTTTCAAGGGGCGGCCGTCCGTTGGGGAAACGATCCTCAATTACCAGGTATTCCGTCTCCTCGGTGTTTACGAAGGGGCTTACCGAGGCGCCCTTGGAGGTTTTTTGCAGATCCATTCCCCCAAGCCCCGCCGCGGCCAGGGCTTCCCGTACCCGTTCCGAGGGGAAGGGGGTGATCTTGTCGATCATGCTCAGGGGGAAACTCAGCCTGGATTCGTCCCGGACATATTCGATAAAGCCCGGTTCCACCCTGCCCCGGGCCTTCCACTCGCCGGCCACGGTAAGAACCGCGTCCCTGAGCCGGTCGCCGTTATGGGAAAAGTTATCCGTGCTGAGCAGGGCAAGGGGGGCGCCGCCTGCCTGCCAGCGTTCATAGGCCAGGGCGCAGAGCTTGGTCATGGCGTGTCCGGGCCGGGCCGGGCCGGCGTCGAATTCCTTCAGTATCTCCGGCCGGAAAACCCCCTCTATGGTTCTGAGATCGTAACCCTTTTCGGTGATCGAAAGGGATACTACCTGAAGGGAAGGGGAACGGAAGATCTCCCGGATCCGCGCCCAGGAAGCGCCGGAGGGGTCTCCCGCCAGGGCCTCCGTTACCGAGGCGATCACCTCTTTTTCAAGGTTCCCGTCGGCCTTCATCACCACCCGGAGGAGGAGATTGTCGTGGGGAGGGAAAACCCTGGTTACCGCGTCATAGTCAAAAGGTTCCACCGCGATGATCCCCCGATCCGTAAGACCCTCCTCAAGGAGCCGCTGGGCAAGGCCGGCGTGGAATGCCTTGAAGAGGTTCCCCACGCTGAAGTGTACCCACACCGGATCTTTGGCGGTGGCCTCCCGTACCGCGTCAATGGAGAACCGAGGAAGGCGGATTCCCGCCTTTTCAAAATCCGCCGCGCGGCCCGCGATACATTGTTTCGTTAATTCCAGCATACTGTTCCTCCTTCTTAATCCGCTTAATCCGGCTTGTTGTGTTTTCTACAGGCAATTTTAATGAGAAAGTAAAAAAGCAACTGCACGGTAAACACAAACAGGATACCGGTGGCCATCAAAAAAATACCCTTGCCAAAATCGCTTCCCCCGATGATCTTTGCCAATAAATCGTCCATATCCCTTCCCTTTGCCCCTCTACCATCCCATCAATATGGGCACTATGGCAAGCACGATGCCCCCGGCCATTACCGATCCAAGCTGCCCCGACACGTTGGCGCTGACGGCTTCCATAATCACGAAAGTACCGGCGTCTTCCCTGGTGGCGATCTTCTGAATCACCCGGGCGCTCATGGGGAAGGCCGAGATACCCGCCGCCCCTACCATGGGGTTTATCTTGTCGCCCTCTTTCCGGAACAGATTGAGGAATTTTGCGAAGAGGACCCCCCCGGCCGTATCAAACACGAAGGCGAACAGCCCCAGGCAGAGGATGATCAGGGTCTGGGCCCGGAGGAACTGGTCGGCCCGCATGGAGGAACCGATGGTAATGCCCAAAAGCAGGGTTACGATGCTGGCCAGCTCGTTCTGGGCGGCGGCGGAAAGCTTTTCCAGCACCCCGCACTCCCGGATTAGGTTGCCGAACATGAGGCTCCCGATGAGGGGGACGCTCATGGGCGCCACCAGGCCGGCGATAATGGTTACCGCGATGGGAAAGATAATCCGGAGCGCCTTGGGAAAACTGGTGTTGACCACCCGCATCTTGATGGTACGCTCTTTTTTTGTGGTCAGGGCCCGGATAACCGGGGGCTGAATCAGGGGTACCAGGGACATGTAGGAGTAGGCCGCCACGGAAATAGGCCCCAGGTAGTTTCTGGCAAATTTTGATGCCACGTAAATCGAGGTGGGGCCGTCGGCGGCTCCGATGATGCCGATGGCGGAAGCGGTGGGAAGATCGAAGCCCAAGTGGGGGAAAATCTTCCCGATGCACAGGGCCGCCAGGACGGTAAAGAAAATGCCAAACTGGGCCGCTGCGCCGAAAAACATCATCACCGGGTTGGTAAACATGGGGCCGAAGTCGCACATGGCCCCCACGGCAATGAAGATCAGCACGGGAAACAGCTCCGTGGCGATGCCCGCGTCGAAAAGGATCTTCAGAAAACCCGGCGCCCCCTCGTACTCAAAGGCCGCGGACAGGGGCAGATTCACCAGAATCGCCCCGAATCCGATGGGGAGGAGCAGCATAGGTTCATATTCTTTCTTAATGGCAAGCCAAATCAGGGTAATTCCGATAAGGATCATCACCAGCCGGAGGAGACCTTCTGTTCCAGCCATACTGGTAAAACCGATAAATAACGCTCTCATGATTTTGTTCTCCTCATAACGACGACAGAGCCGGTAATCGTTGCGATCTTTCTAAAGAACATTCTAACATGCCCCGCGGCCAAGATCAATGAAACACGGGGCGGGGGCAGAATTTTGAGGATGGGAGCCTGCTTGACTTAGCGTCCGGCAGGATTTATTTTATCCTAAAGCAAAGAGCGCTTTCCAAAACCGCGGCTCTTCATAAGGAGATACAGCATGGCAAAGAGTTACCAGTTTGAAACCATCCAGGTCCACGCGGGCCAGGAGAAGCCTGATCCCGCCACAGACGCCCGGGCGGTGCCTATCTATCAGACAACCTCGTATGTGTTCCCCAGTTCAAAGTCCGCGGCGGATCGTTTTGCCCTGACCGAGCCGGGGAACATCTACACCCGGATCATGAACCCCACCTGGGATGTTTTTGAGCGGCGCATGGCCGCCCTGGAGGGGGGTGTCGGCGCTTTGGCAACGGCCTCGGGCGCCGCCGCGGTTACCTACGCGATCCAGAACATCACAAAAACGGGGGATCACATTGTCTCGGACAATCAGCTTTACGGCGGAACCTACAATCTTTTTGCCAATACTTTAAGGGATATGGGGGTGGAGGTTAGTTTTGTGGATGGAAGCGTTCCCGCCAACTTCGAGGAAGCCATAAAGCCAAACACCAAAGCTGTTTTTTTCGAGAGTCTTGGAAACCCCAACGCCAGCATCGTTGATATTGAGGCGGTTGCGGCCATTGCCCACCGGCACGGCATCCCGGTGATCGTGGACAGCACTTTTGCTACCCCCTACCTCCTGCGGCCCATTGAATACGGGGTAGACATCGTGATCCATTCGGCCACCAAATTTATTGGCGGCCACGGAACCTCTATAGGCGGGGTTATCGTGGACGGCGGCAAATTCGACTGGGCGGCCAACGACAAGTTCCCCGGCCTTTCCCGGCCCAATGCCAGCTACCACGGCATCGTCTTTACCGACGCGGTAAAGAACCTGGCCTACATCATCAAGGCCCGTACCACCCTGCTCAGGGACACCGGTTCGGCCCTCTCCCCCTTTAACGCCTTCCTCTTCCTCCAGGGCCTTGAGACCCTGTCCCTCCGGGTGGAGCGCCACGTGGAGAACACCATCGGGGTGCTTGATTTCCTCAAGTCCCATCCCCAGGTTGAGAAGGTGAACCATCCGGCCCTTCCGGAGCACCGGGATCACAAACTCTACAAAAAATACTTCCCCAAAGGCGGCGCCTCTATCTTTACCTTTGAACTCAAGGGCAGCGCGGATGAGGCCAAGAAGTTTACCGAAAAACTGGAACTTTTCTCCCTGCTGGCCAATGTGGCGGACGTGAAGTCCCTGGT
>JAISWN010000030.1 GCA_031271075.1 Treponema sp. | reverse complement strand
CCCCTGGTTTTTTACCGCCCCGGTATACCAGGGCCGCCGGTAGGCGTACCAGTCTCTTTCGGGCTGCCACCCGTTGGAGAACCAGCCGCTTCCGTCCGGGTAGCCGAAGTAAAGCCGGAAAAACTGGTATTTGTCGTTTTGGTAGTGGGATTCGATGATCTGCCGCAGGGCCTCAGAATCGTTGTTCTCCATAGCCCGGCTGAGATCCCCCGCCGCCGCCTCAAGATACCCCATCTGGTTTTCCATCCAGCCGTTGAGTCTCGACGCCGCCAAAGCCCCGCTGTATTCCACCCTGCCGAGGGACTGGCTGGTAAGGATACTGCCGGTGGAGACGGCCCGCGTAACGGACACCATCCCCAGGCCGGCGATACTTACCACCAGGGCGCCTACCATCAACCTGAACTTGATGTTTTTCATTGTGAAACACAGTACCACGCCGCCGGCCGTTATGAAAATACCGTTTTTACCGCCCCCTGTTGAATTGTCGTAAATTCCGCCTGAAAAAGTTAAAAAGCTAAAAGAACCGGAAAAAACGGCAAACAGCCCCTAGAACGAAGTTACACTATTTGTACTCAAATTAACCGCCGCATTACCATGAAGGACGGAATAATTTATCCGTGCAATACTATCGCCGGAATAGAGCATTTCAACAAATATTAGACTTGTTCGAGAACCCGGTTGGTTCTCTGACAGCCTGTGGCTGGCTTGCAGGTCCTGCAAAATGCGCAGACTAAAGTGCAGACTAAAGTCTGACGCATTTGTTGTTTTTATGGGGGCTAAAAATATATTCTTTCAAAAAATTCCACGGGGCATTTCGCATAACGGCTGAATAGTTACAGGGGTTCCCGGATTTCAGGGGTTGCCCGGAGAGCGGCGGACGATAAATTCCTGCCTTACCCGGCGGGCGCCGTTGGCGCCGTTGGCGGCCTGGGCGAAGAAGCGGGCCTGGACGCGGAAAGTTTCCTCCCCTTTCCGGGGGGAGAGCCTGGTCCAGACACCGTCGGGGCCTAAAAGCCGGGCCTGGCAGTTGTCGTGGAAGTAGGACTCCAGGATACCGTGGAGTTTCCGGCTCATTCCCTCGTCCAGCACGGGGAACATCAGTTCCACCCGGCGCTCCAGGTTCCGGGGCAGCCAGTCGGCGCTGGAAAGGTAGATCTCCTCCATCCCGCCGTTGGCAAAAGAGAAGATCCGGGAGTGTTCCAGGTAGCGGTCGATGACGCTGATTACCCGGATGTTTTCCGAAAGATCCTTCACCCCGGGAACCAGGGAGCAGATACCCCTGACGCAGAGCAGTACCCGCACCCCGGCCTGGGAAGCCCGGTACAGGGCCTTTACCATGTCCGGATCCGCCAGGGCGTTGAGTTTTGCCATGATCCTCCCCGGGTTCTCCGGACTGCTGCGTTTTATCTCCCGGTCTATAAGTTCCAGAAGCCGCCGTTTCAAGGCGGAAGGGGCGATATAGAGGCGGCGCATGGGCTGGATGGCCGAGTAGCCGGTGATCATGTTGAACAGTATCCCCGCGTCGTAGGCAATCTCCTCCCGGGCGGTAAAGAGGGAAAGATCCTCGTAGAACCTGGCGGTCCGGTCGTTGTAGTTTCCGGTAGACAGGTGGACGTAACGCCTGATCCGCTCGTCCTCCCGGCGCGTCACCAGGGAGATCTTGACGTGAACCTTGAGGCGGGCAAGGCCGTAGATCACGATAACCCCCGCCTTTTCCAGCCGGTTCGCCCAGGAGATGTTCCGCTCCTCATCGAAACGGGCCTTGAGTTCCACCAGCACGGTTACCTGTTTGCCTGAAAGGCCCGCCTGTTCCAGGGCGCGGACAATGGGGGAGTTGCCGCTGGTCCGGTAGAGGGTTGCCTTGATGGAAACCACCCGGGGATCCGCGGCGGCATCCTGAAAAAACCGGGTTACCGGATCGAAGGACTGGTAAGGCAGATGGAGGAGGATATCCCCGGCCCGTATCCTGTCCCAGAGGGAATCCTCCTCGCCCAGGGACAGCCCCGGAAAAACCGGCCAGGGTTTTTCCCGCAGGTGATCGAAGCCCGGCAGGTTCGCCAGATCCGCCAGTTCTCCCAGGTGGACAGGGCCGGCCATCTCGTAGATGTCCTCTTTCCCAAGCCCCAGGCGGCGGGCAAACCTGTCCCGCAGCTTTTCACTCCCGGGACTGCATACCATCCGCACGGCCATGGATCTTTCCCGATCCTCCAGCACCTCCTCCATGGCTTCGATAAAGTCTTCGTCCCGCCGCTCGTCCACGGAAAAATCCGCGTCCCGGTTTACCTTGAAGAACAGCCTTTCTTTCACATCCATGCCGGGGAAAAAACGGCCGCCCCAGTTAAGGGCCAGATCCTCCAGCAGGGCCCAGCGGCTTACCCCGTCCCCGTCCCCGGGCAGGAGGATGATCCGGTTAAGGGCCGGGGGGATCTGCACGATGGCGGTATATTCGGCGGCGGGCCCGGAGATCCCCAGAGGGGATGCCCCGGCTGCCTCAAGTAAAAAGGCGCAGTTCAGGCTGAAACCCCCGATGGAAGGCAGGGGGCCTTCGGCCTCCACCCGGAGGGGGGTAAGAACCGGGTAGATATCGTTCATAAAGAAAAATTCCAGGTAGTCCCGCTGTTCCGGCGTCCAGTCCCCCGGCCGGGCCAGCACGAGCCCGCCCTTGCCAAGGGCGGGGAACACCTCTTCCTCAAGACAGCGGTACTGCTGATCGATAATCAAACGGATCTTTTCGGCGCAGCGTCCGAGCAGATCCGTCAGATCAAGACCCGAAGGGTCGGCCCCTATGCCGGCGGCGGCCTCCGCCGGACCGTGCCCGGATCGATCCCCCCCGGCGGCCCGGATCGCCCGTTTTATGGCGGCTACCCGGACCATAAAGAATTCGTCAAGGTTGGAAGACACGATGGAGAGAAAACGGAAACGTTCCAGGGGGGGGAGATCCTTCCGGAGCCCCTCCTCCAGCACCCGGGCGTTGAAGTCGATCCAGGAAAGATCCCGGTTAATAAAGTTAAGCGGCGGGGGGACTGGGGAGCGGGGGCTTGTATCGCTGCTGGTTTCGGCCATGAATTTCTCTAACTCAAAACAACTTTGTAACCGAACACATCCTGAAACATGTCGGCCTTTTCTTCAAGCCCCGTAAGTTCCAGGCTCAGATCGCGCACCCCCTGGGGTTGCAGCGCCAGGCTTTCACCCCGCTTTTCCACAGTAAAACTGCGGATGTTTTGGGAGTGCCCACGATCCATGGCGTCCGCCACCCGGAGTATGGAGGCCATCTTCAATACCAGTACCCGTTCCTCCCGCTGCAGGGCGATGTAGTCGATATCCCCGTCCTGGGGAGGAGGCCCCCGGTGGTAGCGGATCACGTTGGCGATAATCGCCAGTTCTTCCCTGCGGAGACCGAAGATCTCCGAATTTGCGACAATGTACTGGCCGTGAAGCTGGTGGCCCGAATTCTTGATGTACTTGCCGATGTCGTGCAGGGTCGCGGCGGTTTCCAGCATCATCCGTTCCCGGCGGTTCATGCCGTGCTCGCGGGTCAGGGCGTCAAAGAGGATCATGCAGAGTTTCGCCACCTGGAGGTTATGGGCCTCGTCGAAATGATACCGCCGCCCCAGGTTTACCGCGCCGGCGATGATCTGGGAGTAGAATTCCTCCTGCAGTTCGCTTTCCACCCCCATGGCAAGATCCAGCAGGTAGCCTTCCCGGATGGACACCAGGGGAACCGCCACTTTGGCCCCGTGGGTCTGTTCCAGAAGCAGTTTGTAGACCTGTATGCCCGAAACAAAGCCTTCCGTCTCCTCGTAGGAAATGTGGAAACGCTGCACACATTCCTCTATCCCGTAGCTTTCCACTTTTTCCGCAAAGGCGATAAAATCATCCCGGTTAATGATCCTGCTGTACTCGTTGAGTTCCGCGCCGACCAGGGCCGCAGCTATCCGGGCCTCTGAGCCCAGGGCCACAAAGGTTCTGACATGGGCAAGATCCATTTCGGCGTTGAGGAAACCCATGGTGTTCCGTAAATTCTCCCGCATAAAACGCCCCTGGGAATACCCCCTCCCCGGATTCCGGCGGAACTGCCGGTCTATCATGATGGTTCCCAGGCGCAGGCTGTGGGCGGCCACCATCTTGCCCCGGCGGAGCAGCATCAGTTCCGTGGAGCCGCCGCCTACCTCGATGATCATGGAATTGGCCCGCCAGAAGATGGGGAGATCCTGCTTCAGGGCGAAACGCACCGCCAGGTACATGAGCCGGTTTTCCTCGATACCCTCCACGATGAGCAGGGGGAAGCCGGTTTCCTGCTTTACCCGGTCGGCGAACACGTCCCGGTTCCTGGCAACCCGCAGGGCGCTGGTGGCGATTACGTGGATATCCTCCGGGGCAATCTCCCAGCCCCGCAGGAGTTCCCGGAAATTCTGCAGCACCGAAAGACATTCCAGGAAAGATTCCCGGCTTATCTCCCCGGTGGTAAACACGTCCCAGCCCAGGGCAACAGGCTTTCCCGCCCGATCCACCTCCCGCCAGCCCCCCTCTCCGGTTTCCGTGAATCTTTGACCTGAAGCGTCGCGGCCGTTTCCGAATACCCTGCCCCCGGAAAAGATCTCCGCCACCAGGAGCCTTATGCCGGTAGAACCGATTTCGACAACCGCGACAAGGCGGCTTTTCATAGAAATTTAATTATCGGAAGATGGG
>JAISWN010000008.1 GCA_031271075.1 Treponema sp. | reverse complement strand
GCCATTTTGGAGCAGCGCAAGGGATAGAAGCGGTATCCTTTTTTACCGCAGGCAAAAAAGATACAAGCGGATAGCCCGGTTTGCGGCGTTCTACGCCGCAAATGCGCCCAAATTTCTCTGGAGAAACACGGAGTTTTTTTCACCAATCCGGGTTTATTCGTGCCGAAGGGGTTTAATACCCCGCCGAACCGCAGGTTCGACTTCAGGGCGAGGTTGTTGATTCGTGCCCAGGGGCCGAAACCGAAACCCGAAACCTTGACATCCTGCAAAGCGGGTACCTATAATTTACATGTCCCAGGGGGACGCAATTTTAATTTTGACGCTCCGGCGTCTTAAAAACCCGCCGTCCTTGGGGAAGCGGGTGTAAGGAGGAAGGATGTTAAGGCGTATTTTTGTCATGGCGGGGCTTGCCGCCCTGATCGGCGTTTCCGTTTTTGCCAAAGGCGGTTCCGAACAAAAGGCTCCGGATTCGGGAGGGACGGCCGGGCCTTCCTTCAAAGGTCAGACCCTGACTATCTCCCATTGGGGCTACAACATGGATCTTTTGGAGAAAAATATTTTCAAGCCCTTTGAAGAAAAGTACGGCGCGAAGATCGTTTACGAAACGGGGAACAACGCCGACCGGTTTACCAAGCTGATGGCCCGCAAGGACAACCCCATTGTGGACGCGGCCTTCTTCGCGGGGAACTACGGTTACGACGCGGTAAACGCGGGTCTCCTGGAGCCCTACAACCCGGCAAAGATCGGCAACCTGAACAAGATCCTTGCCTCCGCCAGGGATCCCCTGGGCGGGAATTACATGATCGGTTACTCCGTTTCCCACCTGGGCCTCTTCTACCGCAGCGACAAGACCGCCCCCATTACTTCCTGGAAGGATCTCTACCGGCCGGAATTGAAGGGTTTCCTTTCCCTGCCTAACATGAATACCACTTTCGGCCCCGGGCTTGTCTACATGCTCGCCAAAGCTTACGGCGGCAGCACCTCGAATACCGAAGTGGGCTGGGCCAAACTGGAAGAGCTTGCCCCGTATCTGGCGAATACCTACGCCAACTCCGCCGGTCTTAACTCCATGATCCAGCAGGAGGAGGTATACGCCGCCCCCTACACCAGTTTCAGTTGGGGGGACATCGAGAAGATGGGCCTGAAATCGGCCAGCGCCGTTCCCGCGGAGGGCCTCGTGGGGGCTTTCAGCGTGGTGGGTATCGTAAAGGGCTCCAAAAACACCGAACTGGCCCATGTGTTTATCGACTTCCTCCTCTCCTACGAGGTACAGCTTGCGGAAGCCATGGATCTGGTGGATTCTCCGGTCCACACGGATGTGAAACTTCCCCCGGATGTAGCGGGGAAGCTTACCTACGGCGAAGATCTTATCAAGAACCTTTTCTTCTACAGCGAAGCGGAGGTTGCCAAAAACAAGGCCGACTGGATAGCCCGCTGGAACAAAATTTTCTCAAAATAAACCGGTTTTACGAGGAGGAACTATGAGCCGGCCATCCCATACCCGGCCGCTGGTATTACTGTTGGGCGGGGGAGGCGTTTTCCTCCTCGCCTTTTTTATCATCCCCCTGTTTTTCGTAGTAGCGGAGAGTTTTGTTAGCGAGGACGGGGGCTTCACCCTTTCCCGGTACATCGTCCAGATAAAGGACGAGATCTTCCGGCATGTGTTCCTCAGAACCATTAAGATAGCCCTTATCGTTACTCCCCTGGCGGCTTTTATGGGTTACCCCACCGCCTATCTGATGATGAGGCTTAAACCCGCCCAGAAGGCGGTACTGATGTCCCTGGTGATTCTCCCCCTCATGACAAGCTCCGTAGCCCGGACTTACGCCTGGATAGTGATCCTTGGCCGCTTCGGCATTGTAAACCAGTTCCTGGGCCTCCTGGGCCTTACCAGGGAGCCTCTGCGGCTCCTCTACACCGAGGGGGCTATCGTGGTGGGCCTGCTCCAGCTTTTCCTGCCCCTGATGGTGCTGAATCTGGTAAGCGCCCTGGAGAACGTCCCGCCGGAGCTGGAAGAGGCGGCCCAGAGCCTCGGCTCAAACCGGCTGGGCACTTTCTTCCGGGTCATCGTGCCCCTTTCTTTTGAGGGCCTTGTTATGGGCGCCACTCTGGTATTTACCGGCTGCATCACCGCCTATGTTACCCCCGCGGTACTGGGAGGCGCCAAGGTGCTGACCCTCTCTACCCTGATGAGGCAGCAGGCCCTGGGCCTGATGGACTGGCAGTCCGCCACGGTAATTTCCCTGGTGATGATCGCCGCGTCAATGATCCTGCACACCGTACTGCGGAGCTTTAGGCCGGGGAATCAAACATGAAAAATTCAAAACTGGTAATTCTTATAACCGCGGTAGTATTTGTGTTCCTTATCGGCCCTTTCATCATGATCTTTCTGGCCTCTTTCAGTTCCGATGCCATCATGCGCTTCCCTCCCAAGGGTTTTACCCTGGACTGGTACCGGAAAGCCTTTGGGGTACGGATGTTCCGTACCACTTTCTGGATAAGCCTCCGGGTAGGCGCCGCCGCCACCGCCACCGCCCTGCTCCTCGGGGTTCCGGTGGCTTACGCCAATGTGCGCTACCGGTATCCGGGGAAAGGGGTCGTGGAACTGCTTTTCTCCTCCCCCGCTATCGTGCCGGGACTTATCGTGGGTTTTGCCCTGCTGCGCTACTTTGTCTATATTTCCGATCTGCCGATTGTCCTGGGGCTTTACCTGGGGCACACGGCTATACTCCTGCCCTATACGGTACGGGTAGTATCGGCAAGCCTGCGGAATTTCGACGCCGATGTGGAACAGGCGGCGGTAAGCCTGGGCTCTTCCCCCCTCCACGCCTTCTTCGCGGTGGTACTGCCCAATATCCAGGGAGGGCTGGTGGCGGCCTTTATCCTTGCCTTCATCACTTCTTTTAACGATGTGCCGGTCTCCCTCTTCCTTACCGGTCCGGGGGTAGCAACGCTGCCTATCCAGATGCTTACCTACATGGAATTTTACTACGATCCTACCATCCCGGCCCTGTCGAGCATCATCATCGTTTTTACCGTGATCGTTGTCCAGAGCGCGGAAAAGCTGCTGGGCATATCCAAATACGTTTAAGGGAGCTGTGGCATGGCCTTTATCGAATTAGAAAATATCAGCGCGGGGTACGAAAAGGGCAAACCTATCCTGCGGGATTTTAACCTTGCCATAGAGCGGGGGGAACTGATCTCCCTTCTGGGCCCCTCGGGCTGCGGCAAGACCACTACCCTCAGAACCATTGCGGGCTTTATCATGGCCGAAAAGGGCAGGGTTGTTGTGGGCGGCAGGGATTATACCCGGCTCCCCCCGAACAAGCGGAACATCGGGCTGGTTTTTCAAACTTACGCCCTTTTCCCCCACCTTTCGGTGTTTGAAAATGTGGCCTACGGGCTCAGGCGGCGGAGGGTAGCGAAGGCTGAAATTAACCGGCGGGTCGCCGAGGTACTAAAACTGGTGTCCCTTAAGGGCTTTGAGGCCCGTTTCCCCGCGAACCTTTCCGGCGGCCAGCGCCAGCGGGTAGCCCTGGCCCGGTCTATCGTGATAGAGCCCGAACTGCTGCTTCTGGACGAGCCCCTCTCCAATCTGGACGCGAAACTCCGGGACGAGATGCGGGCGGAACTGAGCCGTCTCCAGCACCAGTTGGGGATAACTATGATCTACGTTACCCACGATCAGATCGAGGCCCTGAGCCTTTCCTCCCGGATTATCGTGATGAACGAAGGGCTTATCGAGCAGAGCGGGGCCCCGGAGGAGATATACGAATACCCGGCCACCCCCTTTGTGGCCCGCTTTGTGGGCTTCGACAACCGGCTTGACGGGATACTCAGTTCCCGGACGGAGGGGGAACTGCGGGTAAAGGCCCTGGACAGGGAGTTTGTCAGCACCCGGCCCTCTCCCAAGATCGGGGAAAGCCGCCTGGGGAAGCCCGTTTCCCTCTTCTTCCGCCCCGGGGATACCCTTGTGGCCGCCGGGCAGGGGCAGAACACCCTGGAGGGGGAGATTGAATTTTCGAATTACCAGGGGAATACCACCCAGTACGCCCTGCGCGCCGGGGGCTTTCCCCTGCGGGCGGTGGCGGCCGGGAAACCGGTTCCCCCGGGTACAAAACGGACGATGCTCGGCATCGCCCCGGATAAAATTATGGTGGAACCCGCCGAGGAGGCCGGTTCCCCAGGGGAGGCTGCCAAATGAGCAGGGAACTATCGGGAAACGACATACTTAAACATATCCGGTGCCGAAAGGGGGATGTGGCGCCCTACGTGATCACTCCGGGCGACCCCGCCAGAGTGAAGCGGATCGCGGAAAAAATGGACAGCGCGGAATTTATCGCCGAAAACCGGGAATACACCGTCTACACCGGTTCCTACCAGGGGGCTCCGGTTACGGTCTGTTCCCACGGTATCGGGGGGCCGGCGGCGTCCATCGCCTTCGAGGAACTTATCAAACTGGGGGCAAAGGTATTTATCCGGGTGGGCTCCGCCGGGGGGCGGCAGAAAGACATTCCCATCGGAACCCCGGCGGTGATTACCGCGGCGGTTCGGGGGGAAGGAACCAGCAGGGCCTATCTGCCGCTGGAATTCCCCGCCGCGGCGGATCTGGACGTGACCAACGCGCTGATCAAGGCCCTGAAAGACCGCGGCGAGCCCTTCCGGGCGGGAATCGGTTACTGCCGGGACGCCTACTACGAGCAGGATCAGAACTACAACCGCCTCCTTACCGAAGCGGGGGTGGTGGCGGCGGAGCAGGAGGCGGCCATCCTCTTTATCGTGGGGAGCAAGCGGGGGGTAAAAACCGGGGCCATCGTGTCCACCGATTCCAACATCTGGCTTGAGGAACAACCCAGCACGGAAGAGAAGGATCGGCTCTACCTTCTGGGAGAGGCCCGGGTTATCCAGGCCGCCCTGGACGCGGCGGCTATCCTCTACCGGCAGAGGTGTCACGAATTTTGAGCGGGGCCGGAGCGGGGGAAGCCGGGGAGCCGGGCGGTATCGACAAGGCCCGGCTTAAGAAACGGCTTGTGGAACTCTGCCGTATCGCCGCGCCTTCCCGCCGGGAAGGGCCGGTGCGGGATTACCTTTACGCCTTCTGGCAGGAGCGGAAAGACCGGGGCCTCCGCTGGAGGGAAGCGCCGGCATCCTCCATCCCCGAAGGGGGAAGCGCCTCCAACATCCTCATGTCCCTCGAGGGAAACGGCGAACCCCTCCTGCTCTGCGCCCACATGGACACGGTTCCGGTGGAGGCCCCGTACATCACGGTGCTGGAAAAAGACGGGGTCCTGCGATCCGACGGCGGGACGATCCTGGGCGGCGATGACCGCAGCGGCATTGCCCTGGCCCTGGAGATGCTCGATCTTTCCCTTGCCGGGGGCGGACAAAGCCTGGAAGCCCTCTTTACCGTACAGGAGGAGCTGGGCTGCCTGGGTTCCCGGAACCACGGCTTTCCGGAGCTGCGATCCACCCTGGCCTACTGCCTGGACGGGGAGAACCCTCCGGGAACCATCATCGCCAGAGCCCCGGGGAAAGAGCAGTATTGCTGCGAAGTCAGGGGCCGTTCCGCCCACGCGGCCCTGGAGCCGGAAGCGGGAAGGAACGCCATCCGCCACGGGGCCGCGCTGCTTCTGGATTTTCCCCAGGGCCAGGTGGACAGGGATACTACGGCCAACCTGGGGATCATCCGGGGGGGCAGGCAGACCAACGTGGTTCCCGACTACTGCCGGATAACCGGGGAGATCCGGAGCTTTTCCGAAGACAGCCTTGCCGGCATCAAAGATCGGATCAACGCCGCCTGCCGGGGGATGAACAAAACCGGCGAAGGCTACCGGGTGGACATCACCTGGGAGAAGACCTACAGCGGCTACGCCGTATCCCCGGAAGAGGAGATCGTCCGCCGTTTCCTCCGGGGCTGCGAAAAAAGGGGTGTCCGGGCGGAGATCCTCAGCTCCCCCGGCGGCGGGGACGGGAACAACCTCAACTCCCAGGGCATCAGAAGCGTGGTCTTCGGCAGCGGGATGCACAACATACACAGCCCGGAAGAGTACCTGGTCCTGGAGGAGTTCTTTGCCGCCGCGGAACTTCT
>JAISWN010000003.1 GCA_031271075.1 Treponema sp. | reverse complement strand
TCGTCCGCCAGCTTCCATACCTCGGGAGGATCACAGACCGCCCCGGTCAGCGGATCGAGGAGCAGGGCCTGCTTGAGCTTGACCGGGTCCCCCTCCAGGGCCGCCTCCACGGAAAGCCGCTGTACCGCGATGCTGGCGTTGCAGATGGCCGCGCAGGGGGCGGGAAGATCCCCCACGATGGGAATGGAAATACCGTTGCCGTCAACATAGCCGGGAACTTCCACCACGCAGTCCGGCGGCAGGTTGGTAATGGCCCCCCGGTTTATCACGTTGAAGTGCCCCCGGTAGACGCGGCCCGTCTCAAGACCCTCAATAATATGGGAACCATGCTCGGAGGACCGGTTCTCCGGCAGATAGTCCAGGGGTTTCATGGTCTGATATTCCCGGGCTTCCTCTTCAAACTTCGCCCGGCCCTCCCGGCATACCCGGAGATACCCCCCATACTCGCCGTTGATCCAGGAGGAATAATCGATCCACCTGTCGATCTCACCGGGCCGCTTCCGGTACCAGGGCAGGTACTCCGAAAGGTGGCCGTTGCTTTCGGTACTGTAGTAACCAAACTTTTCCAGTATGTCGATGCGGACTTTTTCTTCTTTGCTAAACCGGGGATGCTTTCTAAAGCCCTCAAGGAGCCTGTCCCGCATGTCCCTGCCTTTGTACCTCACCTGGATATACCAGGTCTGGTGGTTGATCCCCGCACAGATTATATCCACCTCCGACTGGGGCAGGCCCAGGACTTCGGCTATCTGGCTATGGCCGTGCTGCACCCCATGACAGAGCCCCAGGGTTTGAACCCCTCCGTAGCTGTTGGCGGCCCAGGTGTTCATGGCGTTGGGATTGGAATAGTTGAGGAGCATGGCCCCCGGTCCGGCCAGGGCCTTCATGTCTTTGCAGATGTCCATGATGAAGGGAATGGTCCGCTGTCCGTACATGATGCCCCCGGCGCAAATCGTATCTCCCACGCACTGGTTCACCCCGTACTTCATGGGGATCTCCACATCCAGGGTAAAGGCCTCAAGGCCGCCTACCCGGGCTACGGAGATAAGGTACTTCGCCCCCTCCACGGCCTTTTTCTGATCCGTGGTTTTGGTCAGCCTGACTCCGTCAAGCCTGTTGGCCCTGATATCCCGTTCCAGTACATGATAAATAAGATCCAGATTCGATGCGCTGATATCTTCAAGACAGATTTCGGTTTCCTGAAATTCCGGTACCGAAAGGATGTCCGCGGCCAGTTTCCGGGTAAAGCCCACGCTGCCCGCGCCGATAAAGGCGATTTTCATAAATACCTCCAATTGAAAGAATTAACCCTGAAAGAATTAACCCTTAACACTGCCGACTACCAAGCCGGTGGTAAAATATTTTTGAAGAAAGGGGTACACCACTAATATGGGGATCAGGCCCAGGAACAGTTGGGCGGCCCGGCCGGTCTGCTCGTTCATCCGCATGAGCAGTTCATAATAGTTCGATCCTGACTGGCGCATCATATCCCTGAAATTCACCAAAAGCGTCTGCAAATAGGTCTGCAGGGGGTATTTCCGGGGGTCATGCATGAACAAGGCGCCGGTAAACCAATCGTTCCAATGGTATACAAAGGCGAACAGGCCCACCGTGGCCAGGGCGGGTTTCAGGATCGGCAGAAAAACCCGGAACAGAATTTTAAAGGGTCCCGCGCCGTCGATCATGGCCGCCTCCTCAATTTCCGGCGGCAGATTCCGCATAAAGTTCATCAGAATAACCATGGAATATACTGGGCAGGACAGAGGCAGGACCAGGGACCAGATAGTGTTTATCAACCCCAACTGGGTTACCAGGATATAATACGGGATCAGCCCGCCGCCAAAGAGCATGGTGATAACATAAAAGGTCATGTAGAAATTTCTGGCGCCGAATCGGGCCCTGGTCTTGGAAAGAGGGTAGGCTGTAGTTACCATCATAAACAGGTTAATGGACACCCCCAAGAGGCAGCGCACCATGGAAACCTGGAAAGCGCGCAGAAACTTGCCGTTACGGATGGCAAAATCGTAGGACATGGTAGTAAAACCTTTGGGCCAGAAAAGAACTTTGCCCGCCGCCACAAAGGAGGGCGAACTGAAAGATACCATCAGCGTGTTCAGAATCGGCAGAAAACAGGTTAGGCAGACCATGCTCACAAAAATATAGTTAAAGACATTGAATATTTTTTGTCCTTTTGTCCGTAAAACCATTTTTTCCGCTCCTAAAAAACTTTGTAATTTGCAACCTTGTCCGCGATGAACAGGGACAAGGAAATGAGGATACAGGAAACAACGGATTTGAACAGGCCCACCGCCGTACCGATGGCGTATTTCCCGTTCTGGAGCCCCAGCCGGTATACAAACGTGTCTATAATATCTCCGGTCGTGTAAACAGCGGGCGAATACAGGTTATAAACCTGATCGAAACCGGCGTTCAGCACATTCCCCAGGGCCAGTACCGTCATAAGGACAATAATGGGCCCCAGGCAGGGCAGCGTTATATACAAGGTCTGCTTCCAGCGGCCGGCGCCGTCGATGATGGCGGATTCGTATATCTCAGGGTCTATGGAAGTAATTGCCGCCAGGTACACCACCGTGCCGAAACCAAAGGTTTTCCAGACATCCGTGATAATGATGGTCCAGGGAAACACCTGCTGATTGGACAAAAACTGAACCGGGCGGAAATTAAAAAGACGTAAAACAAAATTAACGGGCCCGTCCGTAGCCAGAATATTATATAAAATCCCCGCCATGATAACCCATGATATGAAATTGGGAATATATACAACGGTCTGAAACAGCCTTTTGTTGAATGTGGAGGGGATTTCATTCAGCAGCAGGGCAAACACCACCGATGAAAGGGTACTGAGGACGATTTTTAGGATAGAAATAAAGAGGGTGTTAAAAATAGTACGCTGAAATTGTCCCTGGGAGAATACCAGGCGGAAATTTTCCAGCCCGACCCAGGGAGAACTAAAAAAGCCGATGCCGGGATTGTAATCTTCAAAGGCCATGATCAACCCGTACATGGGCATATAGGAAAAAATAAAGGTCAGGATGACACCTGGAAGCAACAGTAAATGAAAAGGCCAGTCCCTCTTTAAACGCTCAAACATCATCCCTCCGTCCGAAAAGGTATTTGCGCCGCCGCCGGAAGAGGCAGGAAAACAACGCAAATACCTGAACCGGTTCCAAACTACTTGTTGTAGTCCCTGTTAACGGCGTCCTCCATGATTTGGCCCCCGTTGGCATACCAGTCGGTTATAATCCTTTCGTAGGAACTCACCGGTTCAACACCCATGATTATCCGGGTAAAGCCCTGTACTACCACATCGAAGGCGTTTACTGTCTTATCGAAGTCTTCCGGCGGCGGCCCCCACATATCCGTCCTGACAATGAAGTTGTTATCCAGCAGGAATTTGCTGTTATCGTAGGAGCAACCGTCAAAACCCTGTTGCAGATATGCGCCCAAGCCGCCGGGATCTTTCTTGGTGATCCAGTTGATGGAGTCGCTGTACTTCTTCTTCATGCCGGAGGTAAAGAGCTGGCTCTCATCGCCGGATTTCAAGGCGTAAAGCACATGCTCAAACTGCAGCATATCCGCCAGGGGGTCGAGAATTTCAAGAGAACCAGGGGTGTGCTCCCGCTGGCCGTCGGTAAAGCCGTGAAATTCCTCCTCGGTCAACACTGTGTTGGGATCAAACATGACATAATCTACATGACTCAAGATCTTCATGATAGCTGCGGGGTTCGGACAGTCTTTGTTCACCACAATAAGGGCACCGTTGGGGAAACCTACCTGGCCCATTACCTGGGAGCCGTCCACCGTGGGGAAGGGAAGAGGAATCATGTAGGCATTGTCGCTGCCCTGAGCCCCTACCAGGTTGGGCCCGTTCAGCCAGCCCTGCCACTGGTAGTAGGGCTGCATACCGGTCTTCCCGTTTACAATGTCCTCGTTCATCTTGGCGGCGTCGGCATTGGCGAAGTCCGGGTTGAGGATACCCTCTTTATACCACTTGGCCCAGTAGGTAAGGGCCGTTTTCATCTCAGGGTGGGTAATACCCGCCTTAATGCGGCCCGTGCCGTCTTTGTACCAAAAATCATTATTGAGGCTGGGATTGCCCAGGTACACGTTAAACATGGGGCCGGTCATAAACAGTTCTTCCAGCGTATTGCTAATGCCCATACCGTAACCGCCGTGTTCTTTCATAAACAGCCTGGCAAGATTCTCAAAATCGGCCAAGGTTTTTACTTTCGGGCTGCCGGCAGCTTCGTACCAGTCCTTTCTGACCCACAGATCCTTGGGATTGTCGATAACGCCGTAATAATAATTGGGTATACCGTAGATTTTACCGCCTACCGTAGCTGTCTTGATGGTGTCGGGGTCCGTTTTTTCATAATCCCGGATACGCTGGGAAGTGTAGTTCTGGTACGCCTCCGTAATATCCATCAAAAGACCGGCCTGCATCAACTGGCGGAACTGTATATAATTGCACTTGAAAACATCCGGCAAGGTTTTTGACGCAATCGCCATGTTCAGCTTTGTGTCGTACTGGGCGCCGCCCACATCGATCCAGTCGTAGGTGACCTCAATACCCAGCTCATTTTTCCAGGCCCGTATCCAAGGGTTGTTGGTCTCGTCATCCCCGGGCTCATATACCACATCGTTACCGACAGTTTTAACGCTGGTAACATTTACCATAGTAGTGTAGGGCTGCTTCCAGTCCCCCGCGGGAACGGCCTGGGGCGCTCTGGTACCTCCGCCGGATTGACCTATCCTGGCAGGGGTCTCCCCGGACGATTTCCCGCCGCAGGCCGCCAGGGCGAACACGATAAATACGGCGGGGAAAAGTGAAACAAGTGTCATGATCTTCTTCATAAGAATTCTCCTTCACTCCTTGGAATATTCCTTCTTAATTACGATGCCATGATTCCACCGGATATGGAATAGCAAAATTGTGCTTTTTATAGCATAAATGGACTTTTCATTGTTCTTTCGATGGTGTATTATTCATGAACCATGGATCTTGATTTTTCCAGCCTGCCCCTGGCCCGGAAAAGCACCCGGTACTCCAGCAGGGTATTCCCCCTCCACGCCCTGACTTTGCTGTCGGGACACAGCAGGGAAACCTCCACGGACTATTACAACAACGGCAGACGCCGGGACTTTGGCTATTACGCAGTCTGGCAGTACACCATTGGGGGCCGGGGGCGGATAAAAATGGGCGGCCAGGACCGGGACATACTGCCCGGCTCCCTGATGGTCCTTACCGTTCCGGGGGACGAGATCTACTACCTGCCGGAGGATTCGGAGTACTGGGAATTTGTGTTTCTGGTAATGACGGGCCGGGACACAAACCGGGTAGTCAAAGCCGTTCAAAACAGCCGGGGCATCCTGCTTGCCGCCGGAGGGATCCCCAGAACCATGGAACGTTTTTATCTGCTTATCCAGGATCTTTTTTCCGGGAAAATCACTAACCCCTTTGACAACTCCACCCGGAGCTACGGGCTCTGCATGGCCCTTATGGAAGAAGCCGGAAACCCAGGGAATATGAAGGAAAAAAATTCCTTCGAGGAACTCCAGGTCCTGCTGCAGGACAACCTTTACCGGGACATTCCGGTAGAGGAAATGGCGGAGCTTACGAAACTTTCCCGATCCCACTTTACCCGGCTCTTTACCGGAAAGCTGGGGCTGAGTCCCAGAAAATACCTGGAGGAACTGCGGCTCAGGACCGCCGGGGATATGCTGGCCGGCGGGAATATCAGCGTAAAGGAGGCGGCCATCCAGGTAGGCATACGGGATGTGAACTACTTTTGCCGGATCTTCAAAAAACGCTTCGGCGTTTCCCCGGGGAAATACCGGGAAACGGTTTTTAAGGAATTACCCCCCCCCCCCCCCCCCCCGTTTTATGGTGGATACTGACCTTTCCCGCAAAGAAGCGCCGCCGCCGCCAAAGGCCGGCTTCCCTCAAGCAGCCATCTAACGGGGTTTCCCCGTAAAAAGCATAGACTTGTCCGGCTCTGTACCGTATTGACCGCCGGCGTGGAACGGCAAGACCGGAACCTTCACCAGCGACACCGCCGTCAACTGGGGCAACGGCTTCCGGGGCGGGGGCTGGGACGGATCGGGCTTTCAAAGCGACGGCGGCGAGAGCTACATCAACACCGACATCACCCTGACTATCTCGACGGATTAGGACTTGGCCCGGCGGGGTATACGTGGGGTATGGAGCATGGTATGGGAGAACGATAGTCAAGGCCTGATCGTTGCCCCCTTGTGACCGCTTCCCGCCAGTTCCTTAACCCACGCCTCTAGTTTCACCTTTAGTTCCTGTTTACCCTGCCTCCGGGGATTCACTATGCCAATTTCCCCCGCGATGGTATTAAGGGGAAGCAGGGCCTTGAGTTTTTCCAGGGCCTTTCCTATTCCTCCGGCGTGGCAGGCAAAAAGGGCGATCCTTTTCCCGCTGATCTTCGTTTTGTCCAGGAAGGACGCCATGGCCGGCGCGGGAGAACCGGCCCAGACCGGCGTCCCCAGAATGATAAGATCCCAGGGGTCAGAGTCAAAAACATAGGGTTTGAGGGCGGGTTTACTGTGGGTAAGAACCTGGCGGCCTCCCCAGACGAATTTCGCCAAGCCGCCGCGTTTTTTTTCGTCTTCTGTTTTAATTTCAAAAATATCGGCGTTGAGAAGCTCTTTGAGCGTTTCCGCCACCAGGGCGCAGCTCCCCTCATAGGAATAATAAACGATCAGGGTTTTCATGGCTTATCCTCCGGACCTGTAATTTGGCATAGTTACACTATACCGGTAAAAAACAGTTTTGACAAATCCCCCGTTCCCGGTATAATAAACCGGGATGAATTATGGGAAAGGGGAGCTTCAGGGCGAGGTTGTTGAACCTTACGCGCAAAAATATCAGTGTTCATTCGATGAGCTGTCCCGCTAATTGTTGTTCCCATCGGCGATCCGGCGGGAATTGGCCTTTTGACCGCACCATTTCGATAACAGGCGGGATGCCGATCTTGCGCACATCGGTTGACCACGGAACCGCGTTTGACATCGCGGGAAAGAATATCGCACGTGATGTCAGCATGACGGAAGCGATACTGCTGGCGGTAAAATACTCGCCCGCATTTTACGGCGGGGCGGACGCCGGGAATTTAACGCTGTTTTGCGGACGCGCTGGGCGGCGTGGCCGTACAAATAGACTGCCGGAAACCCGTTTGAGGTTTCAGGGCGTGATTACACCATTTTAGGAGGCTATTATGGGTACTGCAGCGCCGGGAGGCCAATTAATCGCCGCGTTGGTTATTGGCTTACTATTATTGATCTTTCTGATTCTGAAGACAAAGGTTCATGCGTTTCTCGCGCTGATCATCGGCGCCGTAACAATTGGGCTGATCGCCGGGCTGGATACCGCCAAGATTGCCGATGCGATTTCCGCGGGTTTTGGCGGAACGCTCGGCAGTATCGGCATTATTATCGGCTTCGGCGTAATGCTGGGGGAAATTTTTCAAATTTCGGGCGCGGCAAAGCGTATGGCCCACACGTTCATCAAACTGTTCGGCAAGGGCAGGGAGGAATGGGCGCTTGGGATTACCGGATTTTTGGTATCCATACCGATTTTCTGCGATTCGGGCTTTGTTATCCTTTCTCCAATAATGAAGGCGCTTTCCCGCCAGACCCGGAAGTCGGTCGTTAGCCTGGGCGTAGCGCTTGCCTCCGGCCTGGTAATAACCCACTCGCTCGTTCCACCTACGCCCGGCCCGCTCGGCGTCGCGGGTACCTTTGGTGTTGATGTCGGTAACTTTATCCTGTTAGGCATCTGTATTTCGCTGCCGATGGCTATTGCCTGTATCCTGTACGCCCGCCGGCTCGGTAAACGTATCTATCAAATCCCGTCTGAAGACGGTGAAAGCTGGGAACGCTCCGCTATTTCCGGGGGATTCGCGCAGGATTCCGCTCTTCTCGATCCAAAAGACCTTGATAATACGCCGAATGCGTTCGTTTCGTTCCTGCCGTTGATAGCGCCGATTGTTTTAATACTCGCAAATACCATTTTAAAGGCAGCCGGCAAGACGGAAGGACCGCTGTTTCAAACGCTGATCTTCCTTGGAACTCCGATTATCGCGGTCGGCATCGGCCTTTTACTCGCCATCTACACGCTTACGCTGAAAACAACCCGAAAGGAGGCGCTGGATAAGATGGAAACCGGAATTCGTTCCGCCGGCATTATCATTCTGGTAACAGGCGGCGGCGGAGCGCTCGGCAGGGTGCTGCAAACGAGCGGTATCGGCAATTTTATCGCCGAACAAATATCCCTGCTTCCGGTTCCCGTTATCGTGCTGCCGTTCCTGATTGCGACGCTGATCCGGTTCGCGCAAGGCTCCGGCACAGTTGCGATGATAACTTCAGCCGGAATCACCGCGCCGATTGTCGCCGCCGCCGGGGGTAACATGATGCTCGGCGCGTTTGCCGCCTGTATCGGCTCGCTGTTCTTCTCGTACTTTAACGACAGCTTCTTTTGGGTTACCAACCGGCTGATGGGAATCAGCGATACCAAGGAACAGGTGCGCTGCTGCTCATTTACTACCACAATCGCGTGGGCGACCGGTTTTGTTGTGTTGATGATACTGAATATCTTTATGTAGGGGGGCCTCGCCAAAAGTCCCCCATAAAGGGCATCATGTTTTTAGGTTTTATACGCGAAGTGCAACAAACTGCTACCGGGGCAGTATGGTATAGCTGAACTTCGCCGTAGCAAGGGGGCTTATCTTTTCTCCCTTGCTTGCTCCCTCATTGGACTCTACCACCATCCCCCGGCTGATTGCCGAACCGGAAACCTGCCCTCCCGGGCCGACGTCAAGGCTAAAAGGCCGGTCGTAGGCGGCAACCAGGATATACTCCTCTCCGTAGGGCGCGCCCATCCTGAACCGGGTGTTGTCGGGAATACGCCGGGTTTCCCCCGCCCGGATAACGTTATTGTCCCGGCTTACCGTGGGATAGATAACCTGGGCCGCGCCGTTCACATCGACATGAACAATGCGGAAGTAACAATCCTGTTCGCTGTATATCCGCATGGTCATGTATTCCCCATCGTAGTAGACCCCGTCCAGGTCGTCGGGAGTCGCGGTGAAGGCGAAGCGGTTGTTTCCCCCCGCGTAGGGCCGTACCGCGTCCTGTTTCACCTCGAAATCGGCGCGGCTTATCTCCGGGAGCAGGGAAAGCCGCCGCCGGCTGAGTTCCTCCCCGGAAATGACGAAATCAGCGGCGGCCAGGACGGGCCGGTTCGGCGAGGTGGAAACCATGCGCAGGCTTACTTCCACGTCATCGTCCACAGGGCTAAAGTTCCCTAAGATCACCGCCTGAATGCCGCCGCCCCCCGCCGGAGCGTTGTCCGCGTCGGGCGCTTCCACGGTAAGCCCCCGGGTTGCCAGGGCAAAACCCGCGCTGGCGCCGTCATCCGCCACGGCAAAGGGGCTGTCCCGGCGCAGAGCGCTTGAGGTAATGCCGTTCTTGAGGTAGGCCGAAAGGCTTGAGACCGTCTGGGTATCGCCGTAGGAGATGCGCCCGATGGCGACGGTGGTCTTTCCCGAAACTCTCCGGGCAAGGCCCAAGACGGCGCGGTCTATCTCCCCGTCAAGGTCTGTGGCGAGCAGCGCGGCAAGGCGTCCGCCGGGACGCACGTTCAGGGCCCGCTGGCTGCTTACCGCCTTCTCCACGTCTGTGGCGTAGACCGTCATCCGGTATTCGTCCCCCATGCGGGTCATCCGTCCGTAGACGATAAGCTCCGCGCCGTACTGGTGGCCGATGGAGCGGGCGGAGTCGTCGCTCACCTCGCCTGACATCTGGTAGTTCATCTCCGTGCGGACCCGCTCCAGGTTCCGGCGGTCCACCATGACAAATTTTCCCGCCTCCTCGAAGCGGTTCCACAGTTCCCCGAACACGTAGTCCGAAAGGGCCGCTGTGTCCGCGTCAAAGGCGACAATGGCAGTCTTCGCGCCTTCGGGGAGCCGGGCGGCAAGCCAGGAGGCGGCGTCCACGATGGCTTCGTCCAGAGGCAAAGAATCCGCCGCGTAGACCGGTTCCGTCTTTCCCGCGGGCCGGGAGGCGCAGGAAAAAAGCAAGGCCGATACGAGCAGCGCCGCCGCCTTCAATACAGCCGCTTTCAATACAGAAGAAACGATTGGTTTCATAAAAAACTCCTGTAGTAAGCTTACATTACTTCGTCAAGGCTATGTCAAAGTCACTAAAAGCCCCGGAATACTGTACCGGTTTTTGCGGAGACTGAAACTGCCGCGTCAATTCCAATACCTCGTTTATCACATAGCCGCTTAACTGGGTTACCCCAATATTGGCCCCCGCAGCGGGAGCCGCGCGGCCCCCCAATCCCCGTATCAGGCTGTAGGTAAATACCCCGTGCTGATCCCAGCGGATGTTATTGGGATTATCCTCGTGGGAGGGCTTGCTGCCTTCGCTGGACGAAAGCATAAAGGCGTTACTCCGCCGCAGGGAAAACATAAACCGGTCTATGTCCATGCCGCCTGACTGACAGGCGTCGATAAAGATAAGCCGCCTGCCGGGGCCGTCCAGTACGGAATACAGGGTCTCGTTACTTATGGCCCGCTCCGGGTTTACGGTCGTACCGTTTTCGATACGGGCGTCCCGGGCCAGAAAATAAAAGCGTCCGCCCTCGCTGAGCCCGTGGCCAGCCAGAAACAGTAATACTACGTCCCGCTGCCCCGCCTGTTCCAGAAACTTTAAGCCCTCCCGGATATTCGCCGCCGTAGGAGGCTTGCCTTCCTCATCGGCGATAAGGAGGCTGTGGACACGGGCGTAGCGTTTCCCCTCCTGAGCCTTGAAGGAGGCTGCCAGTTCCCGGGCGTCCCGGGCGCAGTAGTTCAGATTTCCCAGAGACCCCTTTCCCAGTTTTAGCGCCGGGGTCCCGGCGTTTTCGTAACGGTTCACCCCCACAGCCACCATCCACAGGTCGGGCAGGGAAGGTTCCCGGCCCGCCGGAGGCTGCCAGGTAACGGACACCGCTTTGGTATTCCTCGATTCCCCCCAGCTAAAGCCGTTATAGGCCATCACCTCGATGGTGTTCGCGCCGGATTCAACCAGCCCTATGGGAACCGTAAAGTTCACGGTTTTTTGGTTCCCCGTTACCCTAAGGCCGCCTTCCTCGACGACAATACCCTTAGTGCCGGTAAAGGCCCGGAGTTCCCCGCTTCCGATCCGTATGCCGTTGACCAGGATTCGGATGTCTTTAATAGGCTGATTCTGGTCGCTGACGCTGACCGAAAGTTCAACCGTACCGTCCCCGGTAACGGTGATTCCGTTGTCCGGGCTTTGTATACGGACTGTTGGGGGTTTGAACTGCGCCGCCTGCTGTATGGTAACCTGTGCTTTGGAAGCGGGGTCGGGGAGGCCGCGCAGCCGGGCCTGTACCAGGTCCGGGTTGTAGAGCACGTCGCTGTAGGCGTCGATGCCGGTAACAGTGTTATTAACCCGCACGTTGATGTAGCGGTCCCCGCGTGGGGAAGCCTGGTAGTAGCCGTCCGGGGTGATGGCGAGCCATTCGCTGTTTATAGAAGACGCGGCGGCTTCGGTTTCCACGGTAAGGCCCCGGGTGGCGGAGGCTATGGCGGAGTCTGTGCCGGTGAAGCTGACAAACTGGACGATTTCTTTGCCGGTGGCCACATTCCAAAGGCGGACGGTACCATCACTGGAGCCGGAAACGATCCGCTTTCCGTCAGGGCTAAAGGCTGCGGAGTCTACACTTTCTAAATGCCCGGTGAAGGTACGGACCAGCCGCCCCGAAGCAAGGTCCCAGAGTTTCAAGGTATCATCCCAGCAGCCGGCAAGGATGGTCTTTCCGTCAGGGCTAAAGGCTACGGAATGTACCGCCCCAAAATAATTCTCTCTGGAGAGGGGGATTTCCTTGCCCGATGCCGCATCCCAGAGTTTTGGAGGGCCAAAAGAACCGGAAGCTATGGTTTTCCCATCGGGGCTAAAGGCCACGGAATACACATGATCCAAACCTCCAGAGAAGGTACGGATTTCCCGGCCTGTAGCGGCATCCCAGAGTTTTACCGTCTTGTCCGCAGAGCCGGAAACGATAGTTCTCCCATCCGGGCTAAAGGCTACGGAGAGGACAAAACTTGAATGACCGGAAAGAACACGGAGTTCCTGTCCTGTGGCGGCGTTCCAGAGTCTGAGGGTATTATCCCGGGAGAATTCGCCATGGACCTCATAATCGCTTCCGGATCCGGAAACGATGGTTTTCCCGTCGGGACTAAAGGCCGCCGAGTTTACATTGTTTGAGTGTCCCGTGGTTGACGACTTGTCATAAAATGAACGTCCTGAGAAGGTACGGATCTCCCGGCCTGTGGCGGCGTCCCAGAGTTTCAAAGAGTAATCAGCGGAGGCGGAAAGGATAGTCTTTCCGTCAGGGCTAAAGGCTACAGATTTTACACTATTAGAATGTCGGGCGGTAAAGAGTTCCCGGCTTGTGGCGATGTCCCAGAGTTTTACGGCATGATCGGCGCCACCAGAAACAATGGTCTTTCCGTCAGGGCTAAAGACTGCGGATTTTATACCGCTGACATGCCCCAACTGCGGAAACACCGCAATATCCCCGGCGGCCTCTACCGCCAACCCGCGTTTATCCGTGCTGTCCTGCCCAGCAATATTGCTTCCCGCGACAGCCAGCGCCGCCGCCAACAATAAAACTACTCTTTTCATCCTGTTACTCCTCTTTTAGCCGCGTTCGCGGCACTATTATATCGTGTCTTGATAAAAATGCTGAGTCAAAATGGGTAAATTCCGGGCCGCCCTTGTCCGGGAAAGTCCCGGGTTTACGAAAGCCCGCAACATATTGCGGTGGTTTTACAAGAGAACTGCTATATGCCCGGGGGTGGGGGGGGGGGGCAGGACACTGACACCATATTTCACCTTTGCGGAAAGAATAGACTTGTTCGAGAACCCGGTTGGTTCTCTGCTAGCCTGTGGCTAGCTTGCAAGTCCTGCAAACTGCGTCGAACCAAAGGCTCGCAAGGAGCCGGTTAATCGTGGTTTTTATGTCCTTTTTCGATGAAAAAAGACATAAAAAACTACCAGTGCAAAGGCTCCTGGAACACGGATAAACCTACCACAGGGAGAGTGCTTGGTCAAGGGATCGCTGTATGAAACGCCGAATTTTTGAAATATGATAAATTGCTTGTAAACAGGCCCCAAGGTCATAGTCTCCAAAGCGGGAGTCCGTGTCCGTCCCTCAGTCCGTGGTTATTCGCGCCGAGCAGAATCGCCCTCCAGGGTGCGGCATCCGTGCCTTACCCTTCCGGGTCGGGGTTTCCGCTAAAGGCCCCTCCCTGGGCCTTTGCCCCTTTAAGCCTACGCACCTGCTTGGCTTAAAGAGGCCGCGAAAACCCTTCGATTCTGCAATTATGGGCTGTAAGGGCTTTAGAGGCTGGCGCTGAATTCGGTTTTTAGCACGAATAGAGGCGCCGAGCAGAATCGAACTGCTGCATAACGGTTTTGCAGACCGCTCCCTTACCGCTTGGGTACGGCGCCTTAATGCTTAACCGGTAATCTAGCACAGAGGGGCGGGCTTTGTCCAGCCGTTTACTGCCCCCTTCGGCGGAGGGAGGCTTAACTGAGATCCTCGAAGCGGATGCCCTCCCCCGAGGGGATGAACTGCCGGGCCTTTCTGCCGCAGACCCGTTCAGCCCAGGAAGGGGGAAGGCCGGGCCGCAGGATCTTTTCGGTTCGCAGTACGGCAAGGTCGGCGGAACCGATGATCGTTCCCGGCGATATATCCCGCAGGGCGTGGAGGGATCGGTTGGTCCGTTCGTAGTTCGCCAGTTCCGAGGGGGCAAGCCGCTTTACCCCGTCTCCCAGGACAGCTTCCACCAGGCTTTTTCCCCGTTCCGCGCTCAGGGCGGCTACGGTCTCTTCCGGGCCGGCGGCCTGGGCCCACCGTACCGCCCGGACCATCCGGCTAAAGTCGCCCGGCGGCAGGGCGATAGGGTCGTCAAGGCCCGGATCTTTCCGGCTCAGGCAGAAGTGTTTTTCCACCACCGCCGCCCCCATGGCGATCCCCAGGGCGGGCGCCAGTTCCGGGTCCATGCTGTGATCGCTCAGCCCCACGCTCACCCCGAAAATTCCCGCCAGATTCCCCAGTACCCGCAGGTTGTAATCGGTCTCCGGGGCGGGGTAGGCGGTAACGCAGTGGAGCAGGCAGACCGGAGCCCCTTCGCCCCGAACCCCGCCGCTGCCCGCCGCCTTGTCCGCATCTGCCGGGCTGGCGGCCCTCAGCAGGGACAGGGCTTCCTCAATATCCCCCAGTTTGGAAACTCCGCTTGAAAGAAGTACCGGCACACCCCACCGGGCCGTTTCTCTCAACAGGGCCGTGTAGTTCAGTTCCGGCGAGGCGATTTTGACCAGGGCCGGGTTCAGCGCCTTGAGTTCCGCGGCGCTCCTGGGCCCGAAGGGGGTGCAGAGGAAGATCAGCCCCCGGCCCTCAACGTATTCCTTAAGAGCCGCGAAGAATTCCGGGGGAACCTCAAGCTCTTTGAAACGGTGGTAGAGCCGGATCTTCCCCCCGGGAAGGCTTAGCTCCCCGGTGTTCGGGTGGAGTATCTCGCCGGCGTAGACTATCTGGAATTTGATACAGTCCGCCCCGGCCTCTCCCGCGGCGTCGCAAAGTTCCCTGGCCTTGACCAGGTCTCCCCCGTGGCCGGTACCTAGTTCGGCCACGACAAGCGCGTTTTTCGCCCCGTATATCCGGCCGCCTAGCCTGAACCCTTCCTGAATCACCTTTTCCCTCCCGCCATAACCCGCCTTCCGGCATTTTAGGCTGCCAACTCTAAATAGTGTCTGTCCACAAAGTCGGTTACTTTGCGGACAGACACTAAATATATACTTAAGTGAGGCGTGTTGTCCGTCCCGGGGCGGGCAAACTCAGGGTGGGACAAGAAGAAAAAACCACGGACAACTGGAACCAATACCGAGCCAAACAGCCCCCGCGCAAGGGATTGGAGGGGTGCGCGCCTGGCAGGGGCGCGCAGCCCCGGCGCATTGCGCCGGGGCCGGAGCTTAGCGGAGCCCCGAAAAGCCCGGTTTGCGGCGTTCTACGCCGCAAATGCGCCCAAATTTCTCTCAAATCCTTTACGAAGTTGCCGACGCTATCCCCCCGCGGCTGAGTAGTTACAAAATTACCGGCTTTGCGGCCTTTCTTTTCTTTCATTTTTTTGCTATTATTGTGTTAAATAATTTTTCCTAACTATAAGGAGTTTCTATGTCGGGCCACAGTAAATGGGCGACTATTAAACACGCGAAAGGCGCCGCCGACGCAAGACGCGGCCAGATGTTTACCAAGCTGATCAAGGAAATTTCCATCGCGGCGCGGATGGGCGGGGGTAATCCTGAGGGGAATCCCCGGCTGAGGACGGCGATTCTCAAGGCCAGGGTTGCCAATATGCCCAAGGATAACATTGACCGGGCTATCAAAAAGGGAACCGGCGAGCTGGAAGGGGTGAACTACGAAGAGTTGACCTACGAGGCCTACGCCCCGGGCGGGGTGGCGGTGCTGATCGAGGTGCTGACGGACAACAAGAACCGGGCCGCCGCGGATGTGCGGAACATCCTTACCAGGGCGGGCGGACAGCTTGCCACGGCGGGTTCGGTTTCCCGGCTTTTCAAGCGTCAGGGGATCATCACCCTGGACGGGGAGAAGTACACCGAGGATCAGGTGATGGAGGCGGTCCTGGAGGGCGGGGCAGAGGACGTAAGCCTTTCCGGGGAGATCATCGAGGTAACCACGAGTCCCGAGGATTTTGAGGCGGTTCTCAACGTCCTGTCGGCCAAGGAATTCGAGACCATGAGTGCCGAGGTAAGCATGGTGGCGGAGGCGGAAATCTCCCTGGATAACGAGGGGACGGCCAAGGCGCTTAGGCTGGTCGAAAGGCTTGAGGAAAACGACGACGTGCAGAACGTCTATTCCAATATCGAAATCCCCGAGGGTTTTGAGACTGAGTAAGGGAAGGCCCTGCGGGGGCTTGCTTAAAAAAGCGGAGGCCGATCCTTCCCCGGAGGGGGCTCCGGAAGGGGGCCCAAAACCCTTCCGCATCCTTGGCCTGGACCCGGGGCTGGCCTCCGCCGGCTGGGGAGTGGTGGAGGTTTCGGGGAACCGGCTGCGCTACATTGCCCACGGCTGTGTTGAGACAGAGGCGTCCCGCCCCCGGGCGGAGCGCCTTTTTTTTATTTACCGGGAAATATGCCGGGTTCTGGAGACCTACAAGCCCCGGGAAGGGGCAATAGAGAACCTGTACTTCGGCAGGAACGTTAGCAGCGCCATGGCGGTGGCGGAAGCCCGGGGGGTTATCACCCTGGCCCTGGTTCAACGGGGGCTTGGGGTGCTGGAATTTAGCCCCGGCGCCATCAAAACCGGGGTGGCCGGTGTCAGCAGGGCCGGGAAGGAGCAGGTTCAGGAAATGGTACGCCTTATCCTGGGGCTTGAATCTGTCCCCAAGCCGGATCATGCCGCCGACGCCCTGGCCGCGGCGATTTGCGCGGCCCATAGCGGGCCGGGCTTGTAGGCGCCTGTATCCCCAACGGTTTTATACCCCCGCCTTCCGGCTCTCCTCCAGCCCCCAGCCGAACAGGGCCAGGTCGTAGCGGGCCGGATCTTCCGGGCAGAATTCCCTGAGTTTTTCGGTCAGGGCAATGGTGGCTTTCCGGTCGTTGGTCTTACGGGCCGGATCCAGGAGGCCCAGCCGCCGGGCCATACGGCCTACGTGGAGATCCAGCGGGATATAGAGGGAGGCGGGGGAGATGCTCTTCCAGAGGCCCATGTCCACCGGGCCTTCCCG
>JAISWN010000390.1 GCA_031271075.1 Treponema sp. | reverse complement strand
TCCTCTCCGAGCAGCGGCAGTAACTGGGCTATCGATGGCATCATACTACAAACCTCCGGTGTTTTTTGCAGTATATCATCAAATCAAAGGCTTGTCAAATCTAAGTTAGTGCATATGGTGCATATCCCCCGGCCTTTCCATTAGGCCGCCCCGGCGGATTCGGCCCCCGGCGGCTATGGGTTTAGGGATCATGCCGGCGGCCTTATAAAAATTATCAAAAAAGTAACTATTTAGCCAGAAATATACAGGAAACCCCCATTTCAAGGAATATTTGGGCCATTTAGAGCAAAATTCCAAAAAAATTCCCTAAATTCTGCAAATTCAGCCATAGCTAATTCCTTATAATATAAGGAATTAGCTATGGCTGAATAGATACTTATAAAAAATTATCAGCACAAGGAGTTTTGGAATGAAGCGGAGAAACAGCTTTGGGATCATCACCGTTCTGGCGGCAACAGTTTCTTTATCGTTATTTACCGGCTGCGCTTCAATTCAGGCCAATAAGGACCTGAACAATACGCCCGAAAATATTATGCGGGGCGACCCCTCCAATACCGGCCGGGCAAGGGAATATTTGCAGGACGTTTTGGATTCTTCAGAAAGATATGAGATTAAGGCATACAACAGGAAAGCGTATTCCGTTAATACCAAAAAAAACCTTTTCGTTTTCCATAGTTTTTACGTGTTCTTTAAAGACGGGGAGATGGAGCATACCCTTGTTTTTACGGCAACTCCCAAGGGGTCTGAGCAGGACGGCTCCTGGATGCTTGATGCGCCAACAGATATAGATTCTTACAGCATGTATCTATCTGGGGATAATCCCTGGGATGTGGAAGAATACCAGGGGCCCCAGGGCGAAACATCTTTGGACACCGTACAGACGGTACAGAATATCCTTAAAAGGCTGAATAAGGGTTACACCTTTTTCGGCGCTTCCCATGTCAGGGATATGCCGTGGTATCACCAGGTATGGATGTTCCTGGTCCCGCCGCCGCTTATAACCTATACCCCGCTGTTATTTGTTTCAATCCATAACGATAGCTGTAGTTCATCGGTGCTTGAAACGATGGCGTGGGCGCCAAACTAGTTGATTCGCGTAATATCCATACCTTGACCTTGTAAGAATTTAACCGCCAAGACGAATCGAACCTTCGGCTCACGGTCGAAGATAGAGTAGAAAAAGCAAACGCCGATGCCCTCCGTCCGTCTTTACCAATGCCGAAAGCCTCAGTATGCTATAAAAAAGAAGTGTTATAGCGCTTTGCGCTCATACCCGGTTTAGCATAAGCGGCGGCGCATCAGGCGGCGTCAGGTATTTTTTTAGGAGGAGGGGCTTATGCCCGCAGCCAGGACAACAACGAAAGGGACCGTGAAGACCGCCAAAGAGCCTGCCCTTAAAAAGGCTAAAAAGGTGACCTTAGATGACGTATGGGCGACCATAAACGAGATTGGTAAGGCGCACAAAGAGACGGAGGCCGCCATCAAGGAGACCCAGGCCGCCCTTAAAGAGACCCAGGCCGCCCTTAAAAAGGCCCACGCGGAGACGGAAGCCGCCATCAAGGAGACCCAGAAAGCCCACGCGGAGACCGAGGCCGCCCTCAAGGAGACCCAGCGCATAGTCGGCGACCTGGGTAACAAGTTCGGCGATGAGGCCGAGCACACGCTGATCCCCGGTCTGCCCGAAAAGTTCAAACAGTTCGGCTTTGATTTTGGAGCGATTAGCCGCAACCGGAAAATAAAAAACGAAAAGCATAACATACACGCGGAAATAGACGCTTTTTTGGAGAACGGCACCCAGGCGATGGCGGTAGAAGTAAAGGCGAAACTCCAGAAGGCCGATGTGGATAACCACATCAGGCGGATGGAAAAGCTGAGGAGCTACGCGGATCTGCATGGGGACGGGCGGGAATATTTTGGGGCGATGGCTGCGACGGTGGTGAATGAAGGGGAGCGGGAGTACGCGCTGGAGAGAGGATTTTACGTGATAGAGCCGTCCGGGGAGGACGTAAAGGTAAGCGAGCCGGATTCGGCGCCCCGTGTTTGGTAAGTGGACAAGGGAGAACTCCGGTATGATTGAACCGGCAAGTCAACTATCCCAGCAGTTCTCAGTTTAAAATAACCACGACGAACCTACGGTTCGATGACACAAACTTCCGTTTTTGGGACTATGACCTTAGAAATACAATTTACCACGGAGTTTCATGGAATTTAGGTTATAATCAGGTCTTTCTCCTGTTTTCTCCGTGGTTTTTTTCCGGATTTTGCCCTGCGGCCCCTTGATCAAGCGCCGGAATTCGGGTATACATGGAACTCCGCCCTTGGGGCGGCTGCGGCCCTGATTTTCCCGGGAGGGTGGAGAAGCAGGGGGTGGAACGGTGGTTTATATCATCCGTCCGGGGGCCTCGGGCTCTCAGGGCGGTTTCCAGGAGGAAAATCAGGATGAGCGCTACTATCAGGCTCAAGAAATTCGGGAGTAAAAAACGCCCTTATTACCGTATCGTGGTGATGGACAAACGGGCTCCCCGGGACGGAAAAACCATTGAGGAACTGGGTTACTATCACCCCATTGAGGCGGAAGACAAGCAGGTTGTGCTGGCCGAGGACAAGGTAAAGACATGGCTGTCCAAGGGCGTAATGGTAAGCGACACGGTTCGTAAAATTCTCAACAGAAAGAACATTACCCTCTAAAACAGAGGCCGCTCTGTTTTCGGGGTATCGGCGCGGGACAGCGGGTAACTGACAGGTAACTGATATGGAAAAAGATCTGGTTGAATACATTGTAAAATCCCTGGTGGACGATCCTTCATCGGTGGAAGTCAGCGTGGTGGAGGGGGAAAAGTCCACAATACTGGAACTCCGGGTTGCGGAGACGGATATAGGCAAGGTGATCGGCAAGCATGGCCGTATTGCCAAGGCTATCCGGACGGTACTCCAGGCAGCCACCGCCAGAAGCGGGAAACACACGGTACTGGAAATCCTGGATTAATGGCTCCGCCGGGGGAGTTCATGACCGAAACCTTTGTGGCGGGCCTGGTGGGCGCCCCTTTTGGTCTTGCAGGCTTCGTGAAGGTAAGATCCCTTTCCGGTGAAATCGGGCATCTTTTAAAACTCGTTTCCGTAAGCCTCCGGCAGGGAGGCATAGAGAAGCTCTGGGAAGTTGAGGAGGCCCTTCCGGCGCCGCCCGGGCCGTTTGTACTGATAAAATTCCGCGGGATCGGCAGCCCGGAAGCGGCCAAAACCCTGAATGGGGCGGAGATCCTGGTAAAAAGACGGGAAGCCGCCCCCCTTAAATCCGGTGAGTTCTACGTTGAGGATCTCAAGGGCCTTGCGGTCCGCGCCGCGCCGGGGGGGGAGATCTTGGGAACCATCGCCGATCTGATTGAGGGAGGCGGTGGAATGTTGGCCGAAATTGAGCTGAACAAGGGCGAAAGGCGGTTTGTGCCTTTTCGCGGCGAATTCTTCGGGGAAATCGACCTGACCGGCCGCCGGGCGGAGCTGCTTTGCCGGTGGATACTTGAATGAGCATTACCTACACGGTACTGACCCTCTTTCCCGGCATTATAGACGCCTATTTTTCCGCTTCCGTCATGGCCAGGGCGGTGGAACGGGGCATTGTGCGTTACCGGGCCGTGAATATCCGGGATTTTGCCCCGGACAAGCATAGAACCTGCGACGACGCACCCTACGGCGGCGGGCCGGGGATGCTGATGCTTCCCGAGCCCCTGGGCCGGGCTTTGGAGGCCGCCGGGGTACCGGGAAGGCCGGGGAAGGCCGGTTCCTCCACCGGGGAGCTAGCCCAGGCGCCGGAGGGGGCTGATCCTCCCGCCGGGGGACGGCGGGTAATCTACCTTTCCCCTTCGGGACGGCCCTTCAACCAGGAAATGGCGGAGGATCTGGCAGCCTGCGGGGAGCTGGTCCTGCTCTGCGGGCGCTACGAGGGTATCGACCAGCGGATCATCGACCTTTACATTGACCAGGAGGTATCCCTGGGGGACTATGTGCTGTCCTCCGGGGAGGCGGCGGCCCTGGTGATCGTGGACGCCACTTACCGGCTGGTAGATCAGGTGATTACCCGGGAATCCCTGGAGGAGGAGAGCTTTTCCAGGGGGCTCCTTGAGTATCCCCAGTATACACGCCCCGAAGTTTATGCTATGATAAAGGTTCCTGAAATATTGCTTTCCGGGCACCACGAGAACATACGCCGCTGGCGTCTCCGGAAACAAATCGAAAAAACCCTTGCCGTCAGGCCGGATCTGATCCGCCGGGGCGAGGAAACAGGTCTTTTTGACGCGGAAACCGGAAAGATTATAGAGGAGCTAAGGCAGGAACATGAATGAGATAAAAGCCATCCAGGCGGCCCAGATGAAAAGTGAGCCCGGCGAGGTCAAAGTCGGAGACACGGTGAAAGTGCATTTCAAGATAGTGGAAGGCAAAAACGAACGGATCCAGATTTACGAAGGATCGGTTATCGCCATTAAGAATTCACAGGCAGGAAAAACCTTTACGGTACGGAAAATTTCCTACGGTGTTGGGGTGGAGCGGATATTCCCCCTTCACTCTCCCCGCATAGCCAAGGTTGAACTGGTCCGTCCCGGGCGGGTTCGCCGGGCCAAACTGTACTACATCAGGAACAAAGTCGGTAAGGCCGCTAAAATCAAGGAGCTTATCGTTAAAAAAGACGCCCGCAAGCCGGCGGAAACCCCGGATACCGCCCAGACTTAGTGCGGATCCCCGGCTCCGAATTCCCCGGTCCCCTTAAAACGGGCAGGGTCCAGGGTAAAACAGAGGGCTCAAAGGGGCCGGCCGTCTCAGCGCCGGGTACGCCCCGGACTGTTGCCCGGCCGGCCCTTGATTCCGCTCCGGCTGTTCATAGCGGCTCCCCCAAGGAGGGCGGCCGTATCCCGGCGGCCCTTTCCTCTTTCCTTTCCCAGCTTAAACTCCCGGTTGACGGGCTTTCGGTTTCTATTGTTTCTTTTGCCAAATTCTTTTCCCTGCCCCTGAATCCTGCCCTTCTGTCGAAGATCCGGCGGCAAACCGCGTCCGGCGCTCCCGGCCCCGGGCCTCTTCCCGGCGGCCCTTCCGCTGAAAACGCCGGCCCGGCAATCCGGGAGGCCCGTTCCCTCGCCTGTATAGCCGCTCTGGGCAAGGGGGCGGAGTTAAACGCGGAAAGCCTTGACCGCTACGCCCGCATGATTTCGGGACGACCGCTTTTCCCGGAGCCTCACGATGCCGACGGCAAGGGCGTGGACAGGGGGGAAAACCAGGGAAACACCGGATCTGGTCCCGCTCCCGGCAACGACGGCTCCCCGGCGGACCCTGAAACCGGCCAAGGTTCAGGTGGGAAAGATGAAGGAAACCCCGGAGGCGGCAGGAACCAAAGCGGCGGCCCGGAAGCCCTGCGGAACCTTGCCCGGAAGGCGGAGGCCGGAGAGCCGCTACTTGAACTCTTGAACTGTATGCCCGGGAAAGACGGAAAACGCTGGCTGGTATTCCCCTTTCCCGTAGAGGATGGGGGAGCCCGGCTCCAGGTTACCCTGCGCTTCTTGCTGTCCCCGTCCGCCGGAACGCCTGGGGATGTAGAACAGATGACCCTTGATATACACGGGGAGAGGCGGCGCTGGCTTTTCATCTGCCGGCCGGGCGCGGTTCTCCAGGCCGCCCTATGGCCTGAAACGGGAGAGGGGGAACGGGCCTGCCTGGAACGGGAACTGGCCGGGTGTCTGGGACTGCCCCCCGGACGGATAAAAATAACCGGGTGGAACCCTATTCTCGCCCCGGACTGCCGAAATGACTTGTTTTCCCTAGGGGAGGAGGTATAGTATTAGTCCAAAAGGAAAGACCGCATCGGCCATTGCTTACAATCCCGGGGAATCCGCCCCCCGTTTGGTGGCCCGGGGCAGGGATTATGAAGCGGAACGGATTATAGCTATCGCTCGAGAAGCGGGGATTGCTATTGTGGAAGATCCCGCTTTGGCGTCTCTGTTGGACAGAGGGGTAAAAACCGGGGATGTTATCCCCATTTGGTGCTGGGAACTGGCCGCAAAAGCATTAGCCTTCGCGTTATTAAAGGAAAGACGATGAAGAAAATCCCGCTTACCAATCTGAAAGCCGGTATGATCTTCTCCAAACCCGTCTATGTGGATGAGGACAATATGCTGGTACCGGCGGATATTGCCATACGGGAAAAAGACCTTAGGCAGCTTGGTTCCTGGGGAGTTAAAGTCGTGGAAACCGACGGGGTGCTGGTAGTGCCAAAACCAAGCCCGGAGCCGGGCGCCGGAACTTCCCTGGCCGCCCAAGACCCATCCGCAAAAACAGCGGATTCCGCTTCCCCGGATGCGTCCCGGCCTGCCGCGCAGGGCCCGGCGGCGGGTATCGCCGCCCTTTACACAGATCTGGTCAAAGGGCTGAACCTTCTTTTCACGGACATCGCCGGGGGCGGCAAGGTGGATCCCAAATCTGTTGACAACCTGGTGGCCAGGTTGTTCCAGATATTCCGGAACGGACGGGACAGTATTGAAAGTTTCATCCTGGGGGCCGACGCGGGCGGCTTCGAGATGGCTAAAAGTTCGGTTAATTCCGCCATTCTGTCGGTTTTTATCGCCCAGGAACTCAAGCTCCCCACCCCAAAAATTATCCGGATAACCGCGGCCGCCCTGCTCCACGACGCGGGGATGCTCCGGCTGCCCAAGGAACTCACGGAAAAACGGGGGAGGCTTTCGGCGGCGGAGATCCGGACGATGCAGAACCACCCGGTTTACAGCTACCAGATTTTGACCAGGGAAATAGGGTGCCCCGAAGAGATTGGCAGGATAGCCCGGCAGCACCACGAACACTGGGACGGCCAGGGTTACCCCGGCGGGATCGGGGGCGGCAGCATAGACCTGGGCGCCCGTATCCTCTCGGTGGCGGACTCCTTTGAAGCCATGATCAGCAAGAGGCCGTACCGGAACTCCATGATGGGTTACGAAGCCATGAAAAACCTGCTTTCCGATAACCAGAGCCGTTTTGACCCGTCCGTGCTCAAGGCTTTTGTCCGTATCATGGGAATACACCCCATCGGTTCCATTGTATTCCTGAGCAACGGATACATCGGTAAGGTAACGGAGGTTAGATCCGAAGCCCCCCTGCGGCCCAAGATCCTTATCCTGCAGGACAAAGAGGGAAACAGACAGGAAAAGAGGGAAATTCTGGATCTGCTGGTGGAAAAGACCGTCTTTATCACCCGCGCCTTGAGCCAAAAGGAGTACCCGAAAGAGCGTGCATAGGGTTGGGAAGGGCCGGGAAGGGGAAGAACTGGCCGCCCGGGCCCTGGAAAATGCCGGTTTCAGGATAATAGCCCGGAATTTCCGTTCTTCCCGGGGAGAGGTGGATCTTATCGCCCTGGATGTGGGGATTATAGCCTTTATCGAGGTCAAATCCTGGTCTTTTTACGGGATCCAGGACCTCCAATACGGGGTGGACCGAAAAAAGCAGTTCCGAATCATAGAAACAGCTAAGTATTTCCTTTCGACCCATCGAAAATATAATGAGATGGCTGTCCGCTTTGACGTAATATTTGTGGATTCTGGAACCGGGGCGATTAAGTACCTTGCATCTGCCTTCGCGGAGCATATATGATAATAGAGCCGCGGCAAGCGCAGGCGCGGAATGAAGGCGTATTTGATCCCCTGAAGGCCGGGATGGGGAGCCGGCTTGGTACTTTCGAATTGGCAAAGCTCCGTAAAAAAATAGACAGCAAAGAGTATCTAAACGAAGCGTTTCAACGGATTGCGCTGGTTCTGAGTAATGAGCTTTTTGACAACTCTCGGAAAGGAATATATCAGTATGAGCGGAAGAGGCGGAAATAGCCGCAGAAGATCCTGGAAATACCGGGAAAGCGTTAACCGGAAGGAAGAAGACCGCAATTTTTCCCGGGAAAACGGCTGGGGATCTTGTGGAGGCGGAGGGAACGCCCCGCCCGCCAAAGGCGGTAAAAAGAACGCGGCCTCTCCGCGTAACCGCGAGACCGTGCCGGCCCAAAAGATCGGAACGGCCGGCCGGGGTTCCGTCGTCGGGAAGGCCGAACCTTTTTTTGATCGCCCCCGCTGGGCGCCTCCCCAACTACCCGCCGAACCGATACCTGTTCCCAACTGCCCCCTGTGCGGTAAACCCATCAGGGACATATCCGCCGCGATTACCGACAGGCTCTCCGGGGTTCCTGTCCATTTTGACTGCGCCATTACCCGAATAGCGGAGGGGGAAAACCTGGAAGCCGGCGATACCATAACCTATATAGGCGGCGGACGGTTTGGGGTGCTGCATTTTCCCAACCCCCCGGACACCAGGAATTTTACCATCAAGAAGATCTTTGAACTGGAAGACAAGGATAGCCGGGCCGATTGGCGTAAAAATATCAGCGACCATTATTCCGTAGTCTGATGAACGAACAAGATAACCCCATTCAAAATTCCGACGATTTTCTTTCAGCTCCCAAAATTGCGGAAAACTATTCCCTGCTGCGGCAGATCGGCGTATTCAGCCACATTGACGCCCTGAACAATGAAATTCGCGCTTACAAGAACCTGCTCTCCGGCGCGCTGGATATATTCAACCATACCTCTATCGACGAGATTATGGACGCCACGGTTCATCAGATTTCGGATCATTTTCTGCCTTCTTTTATCGCCTTTCTCTGGAAGCCGATTCAGAACCGGGACGAAATTACCATTAAGGGCTACCAGAATTACCAACTGGCGGATCTGGGATTCAAAATACACAGCATCGCTCCTTTTGAACCTTTTTTCCGGCAGTTTCCTCAGCCGATTAACTATGATGTATTTGCCTGTGAGCTTAAAGACAAAGAGGCCCTCAGACCCTTTAAAAAAATGAAACCGGAAATCGTTGTTCCCATCCTGGGCCCCTTCGGGCTTTACGGCATTATCCTGATGGGCCGCAAGCTGCTTGCCGGGAGTTACAGTGAAAAAGAACTGTTGTTTATCGAGCAGCTTTTGGCTTTCGTATCCCAGGCGATCAAAAACCACCTTCATTACGAACATTCCCTGCGGGATACAAAAACCGGCCTTTTCAATCACGGTTTCTTTGTATACCGTCTGAACGAGGAGATAGCCCGGACCAAACGGGGAAAATACCCCTCTTCGGTGATCGTGATGGATGTGGATAAATTCAAGAAATTCAACGATTCCTACGGGCATCTTGTGGGGGACAAGGTGCTGGAAACCCTGGCTTTAACGATCAAAAAGAATGTCCGGAATGAGGACATACCCTCCCGGTTTGGGGGGGAAGAATTCACCGTACTGCTTCCCAATTCCGGCCAGGATGTTTCCTGGGTTGTGTCGGAACGGCTGCGGAAGGCCGTAGCGGCCATGAGTGTTCCCTGGGAGCCTTCCCTGCCGCAGGTAACCATCAGCCTGGGAATCTACACTTTCGATAAAGACAATACCCTTGACGCGGAAGGGATAATTCTCCGGGCGGACGAGGCCCTCTACCTTTCAAAAGAACGGGGCCGCAACCGCAGTACCATCTGGAGTTCCGAAGGGATCTGCCGGAGGGAAAACAAAACAGAAACAGGATAGGATTGCGGCATGTTAGGTATAATCGGCGCCATGGAAGAAGAGATAAGCCTCCTCAAGGCGGCAATGGAAAACCCGGAAACAAGCAATACCGGCGGTTTTGAATTTCACGCCGGCGCCCTGGAGGGAAAGAACGTAGTCCTCCTGCGCTGCGGTATCGGCAAGGTAAACGCCGCGGCGGGCTGCGCCATCCTCATCAGCCGCTTCAATCCCCATCTGGTGATCAACACCGGCTCCGCCGGCGGCATCGATCCTGCCCTTACATTCGGGGACGCGATTCTCTCCACCGGGCTGGTCTACCACGACGTGGACCTTACCGCTTTTAACTACAGCCCCGGACAGATCCCCGGACAGCCCCCGGTCTTTCAGGTTCCCGATTCCCTGGTAGGCATGGCCGAAAAAGCCGTGGACGAGCTTAAAGCCGAGGGCCTTCTGCCCGGCGATTTTAACCATGTCCGGGGCCTTATCGCTTCCGGCGACATCTTCATGCACGACCCTGAAAAGATCGCCCAAGTCCGCCAAACCTTTCCGGAGGTACGGGCGGTGGAGATGGAAAGCGCCGCTATTGCCCATACCTGTTCCCTCTTTCAGGTCCCCAGCCTTATTATCCGATCCCTTTCGGATATCGCCGGCACGGAGTCCCCCATGACATCGGTAGATTTCCTCCCCATCGCGGCAAAACACTCTTCGGAAATAGTCCGCCGGATAGTCCGGAACTGGTAAGCCGCCTGCCTGCCCGGTAAGGCCCGCAGGACAATTTTTAAGCGGTTGTTGGAGAACCTTTGGTTCGACAGAAACTGAAGTTTCCGAACAACTCTAATATACGCTTGTGTCCTCTTGCAACTATTTGATGTTTCAATTATGATACAAACAAGGGTTATGTATGGCTGTTGAACAGTTTACGGGATCTATTGTTTTGCGGGAAATGCGCTGTGCCCTTGGCGAAAATGCCTTTGGGCATGTTTTCCCGCAAGGCGATGTCGCGCAAATTGACAAACTGGAAAAACTACTCAGAAAAGCCGGAGGCAAGCCCGCCGTATGTTCGTTGGACGATTACTCACAAGGGGGCAGCGGTAAGGCAAAACCTGAATTTATCATTACCTTTAATAACAACGCAAATACCATTCTTGCCGTGGAATGCAAAAAGTCAAATAAATATCATGTTTCCGAGTCACTTGATAGGCCAAAATCTTACGCGGTGGATGGTGTTTTATATTATACGAAATTTTTAAAAGAATTTTACAATGTTGCGGCCCTCGCCGTAAGCGGCACGAAAAAAGAAAACTTAAAAGTAAGTACCTTTTATTGGAAGAAAGGGCATGATACCTATGAGGAATTTCAAAACGTCAATATTATACTGGAACCTGCCAATTATTTAAAATATATAAAAAGTGAAAAAATATCTATCGCGTATTCAATTGAGGATATTCGCAGAACCGCTATTGACATGAGCGATAAACTGCGGGTGGCAAAAGTTACGGCAAACAATAAACCTCTGTTTATCGCGGGTATTCTCATCGCGCTTCAAGATGAAAGTTTTGTATCTGAATACATACACGCCGCATCACTTGAATCTTTGATAGCGACTCTGCGTTCCGCAATCACAAGAGTATTAAAAAAGACAAAGGTAGCGCCGGATAGAATAGAAAGTATGTTGAATACTTTTAATGATGTCGCGTCCCTCCATCATTTTCAAACAACAACAATGCCCACGGATAATTCACTGCGTTGGTACATACAAGAACTGGATATGAAAATAAAACCAATGATGAATCATTCCGATTCTTCCATTGACGCATTGGGCGAATTCTATCAGGAATTTATCAAGTTTTCAAATGGCGATGACGGGAAGGCGCTTGGTATTGTTCTTACCCCCCAGCATCTGACGGATTTTATGTGTGAGGTCAGCGGATTAAATAAAAACAGCAGGGTGGTTGATATATGCGCGGGTTCGGGTGGTTTTCTCGTAACCGCGATGAGCAAAATGATGAAAGGCGCCAATCCAGAGGAAATTACCGCAATCAGTCAAAACGGACTTTACGGGGTAGAGGCGGACCCCAATATTTACGCTATATGTATTGCCAATATGATTGTTCGCCGTGACGGAAAAAGTAACATCCATTACGGAAGTTGTTTTAATGAAAATATTTTGAAAAAACTACGAGAAAAGAACATCGATATCGGCCTTCTCAATCCGCCGTATTCACAGATTGACCACAATGAATTGGAGTTTGTAGAAACGCTTCTTTCAGTACTGGTAACAAGGGGAGTTGGCGTTGTGGTGGTGCCCATGAATTGCGCTTTAGGGACAACTTGCCGGGGCACCCGCGAAAACCTTCTGAAAAAGCACACACTTGAAGCCGTTTTTAGTATGCCGACAGAAATTTTTAATCCCGGCGCGGCTGTCCCGCCCTGCGTTATGGTTTGGACGGCAAATGTCCCGCATCCTAGTGGGAAGCAAACCTTTTTCGGCTATTACCGTGACGATGGTTTTGTGAAACGCAAAAAACTGGGGCGTGTAGATGCCTTCGGCAGATGGGAAGCGATAAAAAACGAATGGCTGTCTTTATACAAAGAGCGGGATGTCAAAGCGGGACTGTCCGCAAAGCGCGTTGTAACCCATAATGACGAATGGTGCGCTGAAGCGTATTTGGAAACCGATTATTCTAAACTCAAGACTGGTGATTTTGAGCGAAAGGTGAAAGAATATGTCGCGTATCAATTTCTTAAAGGCAAAGGGTATGAAACGGTTGAATGAAATTTTTTCCATTAGATACGGCAGCCAGTTAGACTTGAATAAATGTTCCCTCTGCGATGAAAGCGATACAGGGGGCTACAACTTTGTAAACCGGAGCAATAAGAACTGCGGTGTTTCCGCCAGGATTCTTGAACTTGATAATAAAAAACCTTTTGAAGCGGGACTCATAACTGTCGCCATGGGCGGGAGCGTTCTTTCTTCTTTTGTGCAGCAGGAACCATTTTACACAGGGCAGAATGTAAAAGTATTAAAACCCAGGATGCCGATACCTTTAACCGCTAAATTATACTATTGCCATTGCATCGAATCAAACAAATTCAGATTTTCAGCCTTCGGGCGTGAGGCGAACTATTCTTTTGATTCATTGATGGTCCCGGATCATGATGAACTGCCGGACTGGCTTGAAAATTATAAAATCGACTATTCATTGCTTAGTACCAATGTCCACCGTGAAAACATGCCATTGGACACGGAAAACTGGAAGAAGTTTAAGCTGGAAAGCCTCTTTATTTATAAAAGGGGAAAGGGAATAACAAAAACAGAAATCGATAATTATCCCGGCCTTATACCCTGCGTTCAGAGCGGTGAAATAAACAACGGAATTATTGGATACATGAATTCTGAATTGAAAAATGATAAAAAACATAGTTTTGTTACCGCGCCGTTTCTGAGCGTTGCCCGCAGCGGTACTTCCGGCTGCGTGAATGTGCAAAATGAAGACAGTTACCTGGGTGACAGCGCGTACTCGTTAAAATTAAAAGACAAAAACAAAGAAAATATCTATCGGTATTTATTTCTTGCGGTAATTCTTAACATGGAAAGACATAGATATACTTATGGCAGAAAAGTCTCTATTGAAAAGTATATTGAAACATACATCTCATTACCGGCGGACAAAAACGGTGAGCCCGATTGGCGGTTTATGGAAAATTATATAAAAAGGTTACCATATTCAGAAAAGATATGATACCAGGAGCCTGTTGTAAAATCCGGCGTTTTGGAACGGCCCCATACGGCTATTCCGCCATGCCGGAATTGGACGCAGGATTAAACAGTAAAAGGAGTACGTTATGGAAAAAATCACGAGTTTTCAGGTTGATCATCTGCGCTTAAAGCCGGGGGTCTACGTTTCCCGCAAAGACAGCTTCGGTCCCACCGTTCTGAGCACCTTCGATCTCCGTTTCAGGGAACCCAACAGGGAACCGGTGATAGACAACCCCGCCCTGCATACCATTGAACACCTGGGGGCGACTTTTCTCCGTTCCCACAGGGAATGGGCGCCCCGGACCGTGTACTTCGGCCCCATGGGCTGCCGTACCGGCTTTTACGTTATCTTTGAGGGGGATCTGGCGAGCGGGGATATCCTCCCGGTACTCCGGGAAATGCTGGACTGGATAGAATCCTTCAGCGGCCCCATCCCCGGCGCCGCCCCGGCGGAATGCGGCAACTGGTCCGAGCAAAACCTGGACATGGCCAAGTGGGAATGCCGCCGCTGGGCCGCGGTTGTCCGGAACCCCAAGCCGGAGAATTTAAACTACCCGGCATAACCGGCCCGGCGGGATCTTGCCAGGATAAACGCGTAGGATTTTTAGTGACCACGAACGAACCACACGAGCTTCACGAACTTGGGTAATAGATTTGTTCGAGAATCCGGTTGGCAAGAATCCGGTTGGTTCTCTGCCAGCCTGTGGCTAGCTTGCAAGTCCTGCAAAATGCGCAGACTAAAGTCTGACGCATTTTGCCTTTTTTAAGCGGTTGTTGGCGAACCTTTGATTCGACAGAAACTAAGGACCAGGATTAATCCACTTGTCCGGATCATCCGGGTTCCCACCATCCCACAATGTGTCGTTCAACACGGCCGACTTATCATCACCCACAGACAACGACTCTGTCAACGCATCGTTGCGTACCCTGTAGGTGTAAGCACCAGTACCCGCATTGTAGTTGATTAGGACAAAGACCTGCTTGCCATGATCTGCGGTGTTATCGCTCCCATTGCCGCCAATACTGCCCGCCGTCTTGAAGAACCGGCCGCCCTCCCGGTAATTGACAGACACGCCGCCGCCGAAGCCCGCGGCGCAAAAATCGGGGTAAGAATTGGGGTCGAGCTTTTTCGCCTCATTGTATAGGACGTGCCGGCCTCGAAAAGCCCAACCACCGGGGCCTGGTTCTCATCAAACCACGCGACCCACCCCCGATACTGCACCCCCTCCACCGCCTTCCCCGGCGTACCCCCCGTTACCGGCCCGGCCAGGTAGCGGGTCAGGTCAAGGTCCGTAACAGGAACCGGCGGCTCCACGGAAACGTCCACGTCCCGCCTGCCGGTAAACGCCTTCACCGGAACCTCCCCCGCCGTAGGGACGGGGACGTATGACCATATGCACTAACTTAGATTTGACAAGCCTTTGATTTGATGATATACTGCAAAAAACACCGGAGGTTTGTAGTATGATGCCATCGATAGCCCAGTTACTGCCGCTGCTCGGAGAGGA
>JAISWN010000368.1 GCA_031271075.1 Treponema sp. | reverse complement strand
GCCATACGGCCTACGTGGAGATCCAGCGGGATATAGAGGGAGGCGGGGGAGATGCTCTTCCAGAGGCCCATGTCCACCGGGCCTTCCCGGCGCACCAGCCAGCGGAGGCTGAGAAAGAGGCGCTTACAGGGGGAGCCGGAGTAGGGATCGGCGATGTGCTTGGTGTAGCGGCCCCCGTTCCCCAGGGCCATGGTTTCCCGGAACAGGGCGATGCCCTCCCAGATGCCGGAACTTGCGGCGGGCTCCGGGGGCACGGTTGGTACGGTTGGTACGGTTTCCCCAAAAGGGCCCTGGGGGATCATGGCGGATCGAAAAAGCGCCTCCAGGCTGCCGTACTTTTGGTAACAGGCCCTGAAACCCCGGCAGAAATACTTGAGATCCTCCTCAAAAAAGGTCCGGTGGATACAGGAGCCGGGGGGACGGGTCTGGTTATCCGGCCTATCCCGAAGCTTCCGGTAACTGCCCCCCATGACAAAGGCGAAGGGGCCGCCGGGGAGGAGGGAAAACATGCGCTCGGCGGATTTCAGGATAAGATCCCTCCTTCCCCAGGCGATAACGCCGGCCAGGAAGGCGGCGATTTCGATATCCCGGGGATCGGAGAAACGGCGGGGGAACCGGACCGGATCGGAATCAATGAATTCCGGCCGGTTGATCTTCCGGTACCAAGCCTCCAGGCTCCGCTTGAAGAACTGCCGCTTAAGAGTGGGAATAGTTCGGCGCCTCCTGGGTTATGGACACATCGTGGGTGTGGCTTTCCCGTAAGCCGGCGGCGGTGATTTTGACGAACCGGCGGTAGTTTTTCAGCTCGGCGATGTTTTTACAGCCGCAGTACCCCATGCCCTTGCGGAGCCCCGACACCAGTTGGTGCAGGAAGGAGCGGAGTTCCCCCTTGTAGGGTACCCGGCCTTCAATGCCTTCGGGCACCGGGGTTTCGTCCTTACCCATCTGGTAGCGATCCCCGGCGCCGTCGTGGATAGCCCCCAGGCTTCCCATGCCCCGGTACTCCTTGTAGATCCTGCCGTCGTAGATGATCTCGTTTCCCGGGGCTTCTTTGAGCCCCGCCAGGAGGTTCCCTATCATCACCACACTGGCCCCGGCGCCGATAGCCTTGGTAATATCCCCGGAAAATTTGATCCCCCCATCGGCGATGACGGGAATACCGGACTTGGCGGCCTCCTCGGCACAGTCCCATACCGCGCTCAACTGGGGCACCCCTACCCCCCCCACGATCCGGGTAGTACAGATTGAACCGGGGCCGATGCCCACTTTAACCGCGTCCACCCCGGCCTCGATAAGCCGGCGGGTTCCCTCTTTGGAGGCCACGTTCCCGCCGATTACCGGTACGCCGAATTGTTTCTTGATCTCCTTCACCGCGTCCATCACGTTTTTGGAATCCCCGTGGGCCGTATCCAGGACGACGAAGTCCACCTTGGCGTTTTTAAGGAGGGGGAGCCTCGCCGGGTAATCCTGGGGGGAAACTGCGGCCCCTACGATGAGCCTGCCCTGCCCGTCCGTGGCGGCATGGGGAAAATTGGCGTTTTTTTCCATGTCTTTGAAGGTTACCAGCCCGGTAAGGCGGCCCCGGGAGTCCACTACCGGCAGCTTTTCCACCCGGTGGGTGGAGAATTTTTCCATGGCGCTTTCCACCGAAGGCTCCCCCTGCTCCACCACCAGATTTTTGGACATTACCTCCCGCACGGGAAGCTCGTCATCCCGGCAGAACCGCAGATCCCGGCTGGTGATGATCCCCACCAGAACCCCTTCGCTGTTGAGTACCGGCATCCCCGAAACCTTGTGGCGATCCCGCTGCAGCTTTACGTCTTTTATCAGAACATCCTCGGTTATGGTGACAGGGGAATCAATTATCCAGTTGAGATAACGTTTGACGTTCCCCGCCTGCCGGGCCTGTTCCTCCGGGGACAGGTTCCGGTGGATCACCCCGGCGCCGCCTTCCAGGGCAATGGCAATGGCCAGATTCTCCTCGGTTACCGTGTCCATAGCGGCGGAGACAATGGGAACATTGAGGGTTACTCCGTCGCAGAGCAGGGTTCTTACATCGCACTCCTTGGGAAGGATGTCCGAATACCCCGGCAGAAGAAGAACATCATCGTAAGACAGGGCTTCCTGAAATTGCATAATACCTCCTCGCTTAAACTTTTTCCAACGAACTTTTTTCCAACGAAACTTTTTCCAGAACGCGAACCCCCGGTTCGAGGTTGGCGCGAAGCTTCGGTTCGATGGGAAAGCCGCTTATTGCTTCATTAGTCCGCGGTATTTCACCGCCAAGGCTTTCGCCTTTTCCGCCGCCAGGCCCCGGTAGCCCTCGGGCCGTTCAAACCAGGAAAGGGCCCCGGCAGGCTCGTCTACCAGCCCCAGTTCCGCCATCTTTTCCCCTATGCGGGAAAGGATCTCCGGCTCCCGGGCCAGGGCCGCCGCGAAACTGAGCCCTTCCTTTTCCGCCGCCAGGGTGATCCGGCGGATCAGTTCGTGGGCGTCGGAAACCCCGCTCTCCGCCAGGAGGATGTAGGCAGGCTCGGCAAGAACCCCGCCGGAAATGCCGCCGCCGCCGGGATGAGCGTCCCCCCGCAGATTCGCCGTAAGCCGCTCCCGATCCGCCCCCAGCCCCCGGATAACCGAGGCCATGCGGCTTACCGCCAGGGAGAAACCCGCGATATAGTCCGCCACAAAACGCTGGCTTGCCGAGTTGGACAGATCCCGCTGGTGCTCGCTGATCTGATCCATGAAGAAAGTCATGGCCCGGGGCATAAAGGCCTTCCAGAGGCTTTTGACGTGTTCCGAATTCCAGGGGTTCCGTTTCTGGGGCATGGTGGAGGATCCCACCTGATCCGCGGCGAATCCTTCCCGCAGTTCCCCTATCTCGCTGCGCTGGAGGTTGCGGAGATCGTCCGCCAGGTTGGCGATGATCCCAAAGGCCACGTTCATCTCCAGAAGCAGCCTGAGCAGGTATTCGGGTTCCACCAGTTGGGTGGCGTGTTCCGATGCCTCAAGGCCAAGTTCGGCCAGGTATATCCGTTCCAGTTCCTCCGGATC
>JAISWN010000360.1 GCA_031271075.1 Treponema sp. | reverse complement strand
TAATACCCCGCCCATTGGGGCGTAATCTTGGGTATTAAACCCTGAGTCTAATACCTTACCAAAACAACAACCCCGCTGCTTGCGGCAGGGTTGTTGATCCCGCGACCGTCAAAAGTTTCACTGTCCGGTAAAAGTATTTTGAACCGCCGGCCCGGTTACTCGTGCCGAGGGCTCGGACTTGCTCCGCAAGTCCGCTTAATACCCCGCCGAACCGCAGGTTCGACTTCAGGGCGGGGTTGTTGATTTTGTCCGTCTTTTGTCGTCGTTCCGCTCCGGTTTCCCGGACAGGTAATGATCCGGATACTCCCTGACAAACACTGCAAGGGAATCCTGAAAGTCCTTGAGATAGGCCAGCCTGGCGTCGTCGGGCAGGGAACCGGGTAGGAAGAACTGGTACGGTTCCACCTCAAGCGCGGAGGCCAGCCTGGCGATGGTCTTCGCGGACACCCACTTGGTACAGTTTTCTATGTCGTTGATAAAGTTATGGGTCAGACCGCTCATGGCGGAAAGGCTCAACTGGGACAGGTTCTTTAATTCCCGGAGACGTTTCAGGTTCTGGGCAACCAGGGATCGGACCCCCTTTTCGTCGTAACGGTTTTTCATTGTAGTCCGGGGAATTGTCTCTTTTATCCGGGAACGCCACAAATAGCCATTGGTTTTTAATTATCCGCTGATGGAATTCTGCTGAACGGGTACGACAGGACATTAACGCAGGCCGGTAAGGGGGATGTCGTTCAGGATGAAAATTTCCGGCCGGTATTCAAAGTGCATGGTATCGTAGAAAAGCCATTTCCCGCCCCAGACAAAGCCGTAGGCTTCAAAGGCTTTTATCACCGCTGCCGGGGGGTGGAGGCGCTGCTCGTAGGATACGGTCCACCAGTCGCTTTTCGCGCGGGCCGTCCAGAGCCAGTAGGTTTCAAGTTTACCGGTAGACGAGGGCAGTATATCCACGGCGGCCCCGTAGGCGTGAAAACTGCGGCTCTGGGTGTTGGCGATGGTCCTCCAGTTCCAGGCGTCCAGGGTGCCGATGCGGTTTATCCATTGCCTTACCTGGGGATCGTTTTTTGCTTCCCCCAGGATCGTTTCTTCCACCAGGCTTAGTTCTTCAAGGATCGCGTAGTGAACCATGACGCTTCTGCCCAAAAAGCGGAGCGTTTTGATCCGGTCATAGGATTCGTCCCGGTTATGGGCCCGCCAAAGGGCGTCATAGAAATGTTGCGAGCGCATGAGGGGACGGACGGCGCGGCGGGCCGCCCGTTCCCGAAGGCGCGCGGCTTCCTCCTCGTCCGGTTCGCGCCAGGGGGGCAGTTCGGCTGAGTAACGGTAGAATGACTGGGGATCGTATTCGGCGGCCTTTGAACGGAGTTCTTCAGGCAGAAGCCGCCCTTCCGCGTAGTAGTACCACTCTCCCCGGACCGGAACCGCCCAGTCTCCGTCCCGGTATTCCGCCGGCCCCAGCCTGTCGGGGTAAGCCTGGGCCAGAGCCTTCATGACCCGCTCCCCCCGGTCCGGTTCTTCCTGTGGGGGAAGGGTAAGCTGGGGGCTTTCGGGATTTTCCGGCCCCTCCTCGGCCTCGACCTTTACGGAACCGGGACTCTCCTCTGTCTGGGGGGTAAGCCCGGCCGTTTCCGGCAAAGCCTCCGGGGAAAGCGCCACCGTATAACCGCCCTGCTGCCGGGGCGGATTTTTCTGCCCCCGTCCCCTCGCAAAAAGGGGACCCCCGGACAGGATACACAGAAAGATCAAAAAAAATATTTTTAATGTGCAAAGCCGCAAATATCTCACAAGCAACCGGGGCCGTTCCAATCCCTATAATACCAGAGAACCGGGACTTGTAAAGCCCCCAGGCGTCTCCCCTTGCCTAGTTTCTCCCCATCCGCTAGTATTCAATAAGAAATCATGGTTATTTTGGGGATAAAAAGGCGTTTTTTGCTTGTATTTCTGTTCAAGCTTGTATTTCTGTTCAATGGGGGGGCATTTTTGGCCTTTCCCCAGGAAATCGTTACCGCCGAGCAGTATTTGAAAAACGTTTCCGATCGGTACAGTCTTATCAAGGACTACGAGGCCCTCCTTTCCATCCGTTCAGGCAGCGCCCAGATGCGGGGCAATGTGAGCCACCTGGCCCCTTCCTTTCTGCGTATTGATTTTTCCGATCCCGCGGAACAGGTAATCGTGTTCAACGGAGACCTGCTTACGGTGTACCTGCCCGGCTACCGGGCGGTACTGAACCAGGCGATTACCCCCAATAGACGGCCCGCGGCGGGGGGAGCTTCCCTGGCTTCCGCCCAGGGCCTTACCATGCTCCGGCGCAACTACATTCCCACCTTTGTCGTGGGGCCCGCTCCGGTTCCCCTGGAAGAGGGTTCCAAAGAGATGGTAGTAAAACTGCGGCTTACCAGGCGGTCCATTTCCGAAGGGTTCAGGGAGCTTATCCTGAGTGTGGACAGGGAGTCCCAGCTTATCCGCCGTATTGAGGGTCGCACGATAGCCGAGGCCCAACTGCGTTTTGATTTTACCAATGTAAAGATCAACCAGGGGATACCGGAACAGCGTTTCATTTATGACTCTCCGGCTTCGGCGAATCTGTACAACAATTTTCTGTTCCGCGATGTTGAGTGAGGGGCCTGGGGATGTTTGATAAAGGAGAGGAGGATCCCGGTGGAGTCCCTGGGTGCTAAGCTGAAAGCCGTCCGAGAGTCAAAGGGCTGTTCATACGAACAGGTGGGCCGGGATACCAATATCGCCGTCCGGTATCTCGAAGCCCTGGAGGCGGAGAATTTCGCGGTTTTTCCCGGCGAACCCTACGTTTTGGGTTTCCTGCGGAACTACGGCGATTACCTGGGGCTGGACGTGCAGGAACTCCTCTCCCTGTACCGGGCCTTCAAGATCCAGGAACAGCCTGTTCCGGTGGATCAACTGCTCCAATCCCCGCCCCGGTTCCCGAAAATAATTCCGGTTATGCTGATCATTCTCCTGGTTCTCGGCGGGGCGGGAGGGGGCGTGTATTTCTTTATGAACCGTCCCGGGACCCCCCCCGCCGCCGTAAGTGTCCGGCCTGTTACGGAGTATACCCTGAACTCGGATTTCCTGGAACAGCGGCTCTACCGGGGGGACTCTGTACTGGTTCCCTTTGGGGAAGATCAGTACAAGCTGACCCTTGCCAACCTGGGGGATATTGTTACCATTGCCGCCCCCAACGATCAGATAAGGCTGGATCTGAGCCAGACTGTCTCGGTGGATATGGACGACAACGGTTCCCCGGAGCTTCAGATTACCCTGATGGACTTTGCCAAAAACGAAAGCGGCGCCGGGGCTTTGCTGCGTTTTGAGCTTGCCGGGGCCGTTCCCGTTTCCCTGTCCCAGGCTCCTCAGGAAGCGGCCGTTTCCACCGCCCCGGCGGCCCCTCCCGCCGGAGTGGTGTTCCCTTCCTCCCCCTCGGCCTTTCCCTTTACCCTGCAGGTGTCCTTCCAGGGTTACTGTATGTTCCGTTACGAGATCCTTTTTGAGCGGGACCGGCAGGATCGGAACGAACAGTACTACCAGCGGGGAAACGAAGTCAACATCCAGGCCCAGAACGGCATCCGTATCTGGGCTTCCAACGCCCAGGCGGCGAAGCTTCAGGTTATAGGCGGGGGCCGGACGGTCCCCCTGGAACTGGGGGGCGCCGGGGAGGTGGTGGTGGCGGATGTGCGCTGGGTTCGGGACGAGGAAAACCGCTACCGGCTGGTTCTGGCGAGGCTTGAACAGTAACGGTGCCCGCCTATTTCCTTGACCCCTACGGTTGTGTAAAAAACCAGGTTGACGCCGAAAACATGATGGCCCTGCTGGAGGGCTCAGGCTGGTCCCTTGCGGAGGACCCGGCGGAAGCGGATCTGATCATCGTTAACTCCTGCGGGTTTATCGAAAGCGCCAAACAGGAATCGATCAACGCGGTCCTCTCCTGGCGGAAGGCGTACCCGGGAAAAAAGATACTTCTGGCCGGGTGTCTTGCCCAGCGTTACGCCGCCGAGCTTGCCGCTTCCCTCCCCGAGGCCGACGGCCTTTTCGGAAACGCCGATCCCGGGGGAATCGCCCGGGTCGCCGCGGCTTTGTTGCAAAACCCGCTTCCCCGGCCTGAAAGCGCCCCGGCCCGGCCCGGGTCGCGGCCCCTCCTCTCCCTGCCCGGTTCCGCCTATGTCAAAATCAGCGAGGGCTGCGACAACCGCTGCGCCTTCTGTTCCATCC
>JAISWN010000336.1 GCA_031271075.1 Treponema sp. | reverse complement strand
GGTTTTCGCCGCCGCCGATACGGTCGAAGGCGTCAAGGCCCTTTACCGGCGGATCATGGATACCATTGGCGGGAGGATCACACGATGGCCCCGGAACCGCCGGCTGGGCCCCCGTTTTCATTTTCACCGCGGCCTTGAAAAGGAACTGCTTCTTCTGGCGGAAAAACTAAAGGGCGGCGGTTCCTGGTTTGTCCGGTTCCTGAAAAATCCTGAAATCAAAAAATTCACCGCCTCCCGGGAAGCCTTTGCGCCCCTGGCTTCGGCTTTTACGCCGGACCACATCGTCTACGCCGGGAGCGATCCCCTTTTTATCGACAGCGCCGGGGGTCTGGAAGAAGCCCTGAAGGCCCGGATCCAAAAAACCGGCGGTCTTCCCAAAGTAATAGCGGTAAAAGGCGCCGGGGTTTTCGGCCTGGGGGGCTCGGAAAAGGCCGCGAAAAACGCGGCGGAGCTTTTCAACGACGCCGTGAAGGTAGCCGTCTACGCTGAAAGTTTCGGGGGGGGCCGGGTTATGCCGGAGGACCAGATCCGCTTCATCAATAACTGGGAAGTGGAACGCTACCGGGCCGCTGTCGCCCGCTAGTATCCCAACACGATCGGACCTGTGGATTCACCAAGGCGAAGGAATAAAGCGTTGCTTCCCAAACGTCGCATACATTCGCCTGACCAATCCTTACTTGCTCTCTGTGTTTCAGTAGAAAGTGATAACTTTCTTGCTTGTTTTTTTCGGTTTTTCACGCCGTTTTAAGCCTTCTTTCCGCCCGGCGGGAACTACCGGCCGCCCGGCGCAACGGGGGCGCGGCTTGTGTCGGTCCCCGCCCCCCAGTTGGTTTCCATTTCCCTTACCATCTCCGTGTAGCTGCGCCGGCAGGCCTCAAAGTCCCCTGCTTCGATGAGGGCCAGGCACGGCGCGAGCCGGGCGTCCCAGATACGGCGGTACACAGCCTCCCGGTCCGGGCGCCGGTCGATGGCCGCGACAATGCCGGGGGCGGCGCGGTAGTATTCGGCGATGAGGGCCGGGCCGCCGGGCTGTTGTGCCAGCCAGTTGTCCCGGAAGGCGCGGAACGCGGTGAGTTCCCGGCAGTCGTCCCCCTTGCCCAGGGACCCGCACACGGCGGTGGTGATGAAGCAGCCCTTCTTCGCCGAGTGTTTAGGGGCCTCCTGCTCCGCCGGGGGTTCAGGGGCCCCCTGCTTCGTCCAGGTATCGAAATCGTGCCGCCGCGTATACGTCCCGGCCTTCGCCAAATAGGCTCCTGTACCGCCGCCTGAACCAGCCAGCTCTCTAAATTGATCACCGTTAATGATACTGATACTGTTGGTTTCCACTCTCGTGTTACTACCCTCAAAGGTCACGCTCGTAAGCCCCGTGCATCCGGAAAAAGCACTCTCCCCGATGCTGGTGACGCCGGCCGGGATCGTAACGCTCGTAAGCCCCGCGCATCCGGAAAAAGCACTCTCCCCGATGCTGGTGACGCCGGCCGGGATCGTAACGCTCCTAAGCCCCGCGCATCCGGAAAAAGCACTCTCCCCGATGCTGGTGACGCCGGCCGGGATCGTAACGCTTGTAAGCCCCGCGCATTGGTAAAAAGCCATCTTCCCGATGCTGGTGACGCCGGCCGGGATCGTAACGCTCCTAAGCCCCTTGCACCAGGAAAAAGCACTCTCCCCGATGCTGGTGACGCCGGCCGGGATCGTAACGCTCCTAAGCCCCTTGCAACGGAAAAAAGCCTGGTCCTCGATGCTGGTGACGCCGGCCGGGATCGTAACGCTCGTAAGCCCCTCGCACCGGAAAAAAGCCATCTTCCCGATGCTGGTGACGCCGGCCGGGATCGTAACGCTCGTAAGCCCCTCGCAGCCAGAAAAAGCCTTCTCTCCGATGCTGATGACACCGGCCGGGATCGTAACGGCTCCGCCCGGGCCGGTGTATTTCGTTATGCGGCCGTGCTGAATCCCGAACATACGGACAGCGGCTTCCCACTGTTCTCTTTTCTCTTTTTGCCGCCGCTTTATCTCTTCTTGCCGCCGCTTTATCTCTTCGGCAAGCCGCCCCGCGCAGTGCTTGATGAGCGGCTTAATCCGGCGCAGCTCATAATACGGCGCCTTGTCCAACGCCGGATTCGCGGCAAGGACGTCCCGCAGTTTTTTGTCCGCAGAGACGAGCCCGCTCGGGACCTTCCCGCCGAAGCCGGGAAGCGAGCGCTTAAGGAGCGCCAGGTAGCCCTCAAGGGCCGGCTTTAGCTCGGCGGCAAGCGCCGCCTGCAGCCGCGCGTCCAGCACCCTCAAGCCCACGGCAATGGCGGCAAAGCCGCTGTCCCCCGCCGCCTTCACAAGGTACGCGCTCTCCCCGGTGATCAGCGCCTCCAGGCCCGCGAGGGCCCCCGCTTCGTCCCGGGCGGCCGTCCCGATCGCCCCCACCGGCTGCGCCTTGCACCAGGCCGCGAGATACCGCGCCTCCAGGTTCTTGTCGGAATACCGCCCGGCCTCCTCAAAGGCCTTCTCCGCCTTGTCCAAATACCGCGCCGCTTTCTCGCCGCCCCCCTCCGCTTCCTTGAGGGAGAGGCCGTAGGACTTGTAAAGCCGGGCAAGCCCCAGATGAAACCATACCTCCGAGGCCATCCCCCGGGCGTCCGCGTGTTCCCGGGCGTCGGGGGTAAGGTACTTCGCCGCGGCGGCCAGCGCCGCGAGGGCCTTGTCCAGGTCAACGGCCGCGCCGAACTCCCCCGCCCCAAAGAGGTATATCCGCCCCAGCAAAAACCACGAGAGCGCATCGGTCTTGTGCAGGGCCGTGGACTCGGTCAGGTCGTCCCGGGCCTCCTCATAAAAGCCCTTGCCGAAGTTCGTCACGGCCAGCCGGTACAACTCCCGCGCCCTGGTAAAGGTGGAATTCAGCAGGGTGCCGTTGATTTCGTCGAGCTTTTCGCAGACGCTTTGCGCCGACTGCCGGACCGCGTTATCCAGGCGGATGAAGCCCAGATTCATGTCGGCGCCCATGGCCCCCACCGCCCGCTCCACGCCGCCCAGGCCCAGGGAGAGGTCATTGCCCAGGGCGCTCATCTGCCCCGAAAGGTTACCGAACCCCGCCTTCATCAGCCGGTCTATGTCCCGGCTGAAGGATTCCGCCCGCTCCCGCATGTTCCGGGAATCCCAATAGGCCCCCCGCAGCAGGGGGTCTCTGCTATACTGATACGAAACCGGTACGCTGTATGCCATCTGTGCCTCCTCTCTATATGTTTCCTGCTTACCCGAAAGCGTTAGCCCACGATAGCCCCGGTTTGGATGGTTCGTCAAGGGAACTACCCGGCTGAGTAGTTGCAAAAAAGTATACAAAGATGTCAAAAAAGCAGACGCCCCATCCAAAAACCGGTGGCATGATGAGGGGGCAAAAAGCGGCCGCCTTTACCCCTCGGCTTTCAGGCTGCCGCAAACCATGTCTCTTTTTTTAGGAGGATTCTATAATGAACGATCTTGAATCGGTAGATTCACTCCAGGGGATCGTGGAAAGGGGAGGGCGGACTTCCCTGGAAAATTTTACCTTCCGCGAATTTTACTGCACCGGGAATGATGTTTTTTCCCTATTACGCTGAAGGAAAACCCGGAAAGCTTTGTTGACCTGAAACCAAAACTGGTGGAATACATCAGCAAGGGCTAAACTTAGTTCCGATGAAACCCCGCTTATCCCCGGACCCGAGGCCCAAAAACCAGATCCATGTCCCGGACGATGGTTTCGTCCAGGGCTCCCTTTCCCGCCATGTCGTAGAGGATGTCCATGGTGTCCCGGTGGCTCCGGGCGGGGTGGTAGGGACGTTCCTCGCTTACCGCCTGGTAGATGTCGATACAGGTCATCAGGCGGGAGTTAAAGTCCAGTTCCCCCGCTTTTTTCCCCAGCGGGTATCCTGAACCATCAAGCTTTTCGTGGTGGTTGGAAGCCCAGTTCCGGATATCCTCGAAACCGTCAATGTCCTTGAGCAGTTCCGCTGTTCCCCGGACATGTTCCATGATTGCCAGGTATTCTTCATCGTTCAGCCGGTCGGTCTTCTCCAGTATCGCTGTGGGAACCGCCAGCTTGCCGATGTCATGGAGGCCCGCGGCCAGACAGAGCCGGGCCAGGAGCGGAGGATCGTAGCCGTAATAGCCGCCCATTATCCGGGCCTTGTCCACTATCCCCATTGAATGACGGCGGGTAAAGGCCGATTTGTAGTCGATTATCTGGCTGATGAAAGAGGCCATATTAAAGATGGCGGGGCTGTCGCCGTCCACGTTCCAGGCGGGGATCGTTTCTTCCGCGGATTCGATGATCCGCGTGTCCTTCAGGGCGTCGAGCGCCTCCGCATCCAGCACGGCGAGCAGCAGTTCCATTGCGGCGGGCCGGAATTCCCCGTCCTGGGCAAGCCAGGAGCGGATCAGGGGAAGTTCCTCGGGGGAAACCCGCTGAAGGCGCCAGGTAACGTCTGTGGCGTCGGCAATGCCGATAAGTTCCGCCCCCAGGGAATACTCCCCGGCCCTTTTTCCGTAAGGCCCGCTGCCGTTGGCCCGCTCATGGTGGTAGAGGATGAAGTCCCCCATGTCCGTTTCAAAGCCTAAAGTATCGGCGTTCCGCTGACCCTGCTGGCAGTGGAGTTTCATGGCGGGATCGTGTGCGCCGCCTTCCAGTTCGGCGCGGATGTATTCGGTAAGGGCGTTGTCGTGGAGCAGGGCGCAGCTTGTCAGCGCGGTCAACTGGGCCTTGCCCATGCCGAGCCGGCGGCCCATGGCGGCGCAGAGTACGGCTATCCGTTTGCCATGGTAGGTGGTGGCCCCCAAAAGCTCCCCCTCCACGATGTCCAAGGCCTCGGCGATGGCCTGGATTAGTTTGTCCATTCTGTAGTTCATATATTATAGGCTCCTGGGGCTGCCCTTTACCCCCGGGACGGACGGCTGAAGGAGACCGGCGTTTCAGCGGGAAGCACCTTGAGCATACAGGATCGGTTACCGTCCAGAAGCCCCGTTTCCTCAATTTGTTTCATAATACCTTCCTCCAGATCGGAGGGGATAATAATATCACAGAATTCCCGGGAATGGGACTCCATGGTCTGCCCCTGGGCGACGGCGCTGTAGGACCGCATCTCAAGGTGGTTAAGGGTGGCGCCCCGGGCCCCGTTTTCCATGGCCGTTTTCCTGAATATATCCACTTCCTCCTCCTCGCCGATGAAGAAAAGCCCCTTTTTGCCGTCCCTTTTGATTCTGTCCTCCAGGGTTTCCTTGATCTTTGTCCCCAGCCTCCGCCAGTTGCTCGATCCCTGTACCTCGTCAAGGGCGGCGATTACCTGTTCCATGGTCGCCGCGTGCACCCTTTTACCCTGCCTTACCCGGAGGTTCACCACCGGGGCGTGGACAAAGATCCTGTAAAGGAAACCGTGTCCGGGAACATCAAGCCGGGCCCGGGGAATAAGGGTTTTTTCCACCAGTTCGGCGTCGGAACGGGGGACGAGGAACCAGATGATCTCCTTTTCTACCGGAATGGTTATCCGCAGCAGTCCCAGCCTGTCCCGAAGCCCCACCCCTGCGCCGAAAAAAACAACCGGCACACAGACCCCAAGTTCGAGTACCGCGGCGGAAAGGGACTCTCCCAGGCCCCGGGATACGGTGCAGCAGAGGAGGGCGTAGTCTTCCCGGGGCAGTTTGTTGTCCTCGCCGCAGAGGGAGATGAGTTTTTCCTCGTCAAAGACAAGGGGGCTTCCCCTCCTAACGGATCCGCGCATGGCGAAAATGCAGCCCCGTCCGCCCATTCTCAGATCCGCCGCCTCGGCGATACGGCGCATCACGCCCTGTTCAAATTTAGCGGGAACATAGAAGCGGTAGAACAGGGCCCTGCTCTCCTCCAGCTTTGTTGCGGGGCGCAGTCCGAAGAGTCCCCTTTTGTCCGCCAGGGACATCTGTTTGGCCCGGAGAACAAAAACCTCCGGCAGCGCGAGATCGGCAAAGGTACTGTCAAGCAGTTCAGTTATATTAACGTCAGCAACACAAATAATAGTCGAAAAGTCAGCCTGCATAAACGTTACTCCTTTATCGCCCGTTTGGATTTCTGCTTGTCGATAATGCCCGACACAAGAACCGCGATAATCGGAATGACGCTTGCGGTGGCGACAATGCCGAAAGCCCCGTCCGCCCGGAGCGAATCGGCCCCAAGCCCCAGTCCCGTTGTTATGATGATGGGAACGGTAATGGGGCCGGTGGCTATGCCGGCCACATCCCAGGCTATCGAGGAAAAATCCTCCGGCGCGAAGATGGTGAGGATCAGGGCCAAAATGTAACAGGGGGTAAGTATCCATGAAAGATGGATGCCCCCGGCGGGAAGCATATTGCTGAAAAGCACCCGGGCGAAACCAAGTGCCATGCCGGCGCCCACCCCCACGGCGGCAATCATCACAAGCTTTGATCGCCTGAAAGTACCGGTGGTCATCTCCTCCACGGTAACGGCGGTGGCGGCCAGGGCGGGTTCGGCAAAGATAGCGAAAAAGCCCAGGAAAAAAACAAAGACCAGTATGACCAGGTAGGCGCCGGGCCTGCCTAAAGCCGAAAACACGGCGCTTTTCACGGGAACATGGGTGTAGACGTTGCCCGCGAGGCGTCCGGAGACAAACTTTTCCGGCTTCGGCCCCTTTTCGCCGGGGATCCAGATGTACTCCTGGGGGCCGGATTTTCCCGGAACGGTAAAGACAGAGCTTGAATCAACGCCCCGGATAAGCTCCGCCTTTTTCAGATTGGGAATTTCCCGGTAGGTGTGGGTAAGGGACTCCCCGCTCTGGGAACTTATGGCCGTAACGCCGGCCTCCATCCCCAGGTTAAGGGCAAACATACCGGCGGCAACAAAAAATATGCCCAGCGCGGCGACATCGGGGTTGCGGATCCGATCCCGGGCGATAAAGGCGATGGAGATAATCAGCGCCAGGGCGAGGGGCAGCACCGCCACCGCCGCGGCTTTTAAGAATCCAAGAAGCGACCGGGCGGAAAACGCCGAAAAATCCTCCCCGTCTTCCCCGCCCGGGGCCGGCGTCTTTCTATCGGGAAAGAAAACGGTAAAATTGGCCGGCGAAAGATCGCCGCTTAAGACCGCCACTTCCGCCATTTTGAGCAGTTCCTCTCCGCCTCCCGCCACATAGAGGGCCCTTGCCCGCTGTTCCGGCGAGGAGGAGAAGAATTCCGCCGGGCTTGAGGGCTTCGGAACCCGGGGGCTAATCAGGGCCGCCAGGAGCAGTACGGCGGCAACCGGCAGTGCGGAGGCAAGGGTTACCAGCCCCAGCCCCGATCCGCTTGAATTTTTTTCGCCGGTTTTTGACACCCCCAGCCCCAGGGCCAGGATTATCGGCACCGTAACGGCGCCCGTCGCGGCCCCGCCCGTGTCCCAGGCAAGGTTCACCACCGGACGGAGGACGCTGTTTTCGTCAAACACCCAACTGGCGATAAGCAGCAGGGGTATGATGATAAAGACCGGCGGCTTAAAGGGCCAGCCGAACATAAAACGGTAGACCCCCAGGACCACCGAAAGCCCCACCCCCGCGGCAATGGCGGAGACAAGCCAGGAGGTGCCCCGGTTAAGCAAAAGGTAGAGGAGCGGGGCGTTCCAGGGGGGAATCACGCTTCCCTGCTGCTGGAGTATCGCTATGGCCGGTTCGGCAAGGGTAGCGGTAATTCCGATAACGATGGAAAAAACCGTTACCCCCGCCGCGCCGATCTTGGCGGGAAGGCGCATCCCGCACTGCTCCCCCAGGGGCATAATACCCAGAAAGAGCCCCTCAAGAAAAAACGAAAGCCCCAGAATCGCCGCGCCCACACCGGCGGCAATGGAAAGGGCGTTTTGCAGCGGCGCCTTGAGTACAAAGTACTGGGCGGCGATAAGGTAGGCGCTTACCAGGAGCACCGCCCTGAACTGGGGCCGGATTTTTTGGACGGCATAGGA
>JAISWN010000273.1 GCA_031271075.1 Treponema sp. | reverse complement strand
CTTGTTCCGAAACTCCACGACTGAAAGTCGGGATTCGGGGGCGTTACGGGGGTCTGACCCCCGTAGAGGGGGATAGCGGAGGGCGAAGACCGGAGCGAAGGGGGAGACTTCCCCCTTTTGCCGAGATTTTGAACAGGCTCTAAGGCCGATGGTTCGGGCGTTTCCGGCGTTTAAGGAAAGGAGGAAAATATGGCAAACAGGTCGGTCGTTCAGATTGACGAGGATCTCTGCGTCGGGTGTCAAGAGTGTACGAAGGTCTGTCCGGCTTTCGCGATTGAAGGCGATGCGGGAAGACCTCAGAAGATTGTGGCCGAGCGTTGTGTGATGTGCGGGCAGTGTGTTCAAGTCTGCACGGGCTATGTCTCGGCGCTTGAGCAGGGTTACGAGGCGTACTCGAAGAAGCGTGCCGAGCGGGGGTTGCCGGACACGGTGAACGAACCGCTCTTTGCGGCGTACAACACGTCCCACGTGAACGAGGTAATCGCGGCGTTGGCCGATCCCGCGAAGTTCACGATTGTCCAAGCCGCTCCCGCCGTGCGCGTGGCGTTGTCTGAGGACTTTGGTTTGCCGTTGGGGACGCTTTCGGCAGGGAAGATGGCGGCGGCGTTCAGGCGGCTGGGGTTCAAGCAGATATACGACACAAACTTTGCCGCCGACCTCACGATCATGGAGGAAGGGACGGAACTGGTCGAGCGGGTTACGAAGGGGGGCGTTCTCCCGATGTTCACATCGTGCTGTCCGGGCTGGGTGCGCTTCATCGAGAACGCCTATCCCGAACTCACCAAGCATCTCTCGACCTGCAAGAGTCCGCAACAGATGGCGGGGGCGGTGTTCAAGACCTGCGGCGCGACGCTGAACGGCGTTGATCCGGCCTCGGTCTACACGGTGTCCGTGATGCCCTGTACGGCAAAGGCGTTCGAGGCAGCCCGCGAAGAGATGAAGGCATCCGGTTTCAGGGACATCGACGTGGTGATCACGACGCGGGAACTGGCCTACATCATCAAGCAGGCGGGGATTGACTTTGCCGCCTTGCCCGACGAGCCGTTTGACGATCCTCTGGGCGAGTATACCGGCGCGGGCGCAATCTTCGGCGTCACGGGTGGCGTGATGGAGGCGGCCGTCCGCACGGGGTACACGCTCATCACCGGGAAGGAACTCTCCGGCAAGAGCGTGGACATCACCCCGGTGCGCGGTACCGAGGGCTGGCGAAAGGCAAATATCAAGGCGGGCGACCTCACGCTTCGTCTCGGCGTGGTGACGGGCCTCAAGAACGTCATCCCCGTGCTGGAGGAACTGAAAGCGGGCAAACTCGACGGGATGCACTTCATCGAGGTGATGACCTGTCCCGAAGGCTGTGTCTCAGGCGGCGGCCAACCCAAACTCGTGAGCGGCGCGTACCGGGCGGAAGCCTATGCCGCCCGCCGAGAGTCGACCTTCGTCCACGACAGGGAACTCCCCAAACGGAAGTCCCACGAGTCGGCGGCCGTCACGAAGATCTACGCGGAGTTTTTGGAGAAGCCCAACAGCCGCAAAAGCCACGAGTTGCTTCATACGCGCTACCGGACGGTTTAGTATCCCGACATGAAGACACGGGAGGCCGACGTTTTGAGGACTCGCCACCCCTGTCGCGTGCCGCTATCTAAGCAGTACCCGCCCAGAGGCGTGCTTTGCGGTGTGGCTATCCCCGCTGATTGCCGCTTGCTAAACGGTACCCGTCCCAGAGGAGGCGTGCTGCTTGGTGTGGCTCTCCCCGTTGGTTGCTGTTTGCTAAACAGAACCCGCCCCAAGGCGTGCTGTTTGGTATGGCTTTTTCCGCTGATTACTGATTTCTAAACGGCACCCGCCCAAAGAGGCGTGTCGTGTGGTGTGGCTGTCCCCGTCGGTTGCCGCCCGCTCAACAGTACCCGCTACAAAGGGCGTGATCTGGGGTATTGTTATCCCCGACGGCAACCGCTCGCTCAACAGTACCCGTCCCCGTCCGTCATTGCGAGAGGCACATTGCCGAGCGAAGCAATGCGGTAATGTCCTGGACTTGTTATGATAAAAACTGATATAGTATAAACAAAACTTTATGAGGGAGAAGGTATGGTAGCAGCAGCATTAAAATGCCCGTTTTGTGGAAGTGAAGATGTCCGTCCGTATGGCAGTTCAAATGGGAAAAAGCGGTATGGCTGTAATAATGAGGCGTGTTCTCATAAAACATTTTACGCGGAATACAGCTATAACGGCTGTAAACCCGAAGTGAAAAAAGCGATAATCAAATGGGCGGTTGACGGTGCCGGAATACGGGCGACAGCGCGACAATTAGGCGTAAGCCCCGATACCGGTTATAAAGGAATTAAAAAAAAAGAAGAAATGATAGAGTATGTGAACAAAGACTATCTTGAATCTCATAAAAGCATCAAGATTCGCGTGGAAATGGACGAAATGTGGAGTTTTTATCACGATAAGAAGCATCAAATCTGGCTATGGTGGGCTATTGACCATGAGACAGGTGAAGCCATCGCGTTTTGGTTTGGAACGAGGGAACATGAAAACCTTGATAAACTGATAGAATTGCTTAAGCCGCTTAATATAGGGAAGGTGTATACGGATGGCAATTATGCGTATTACGATCGTTTTTCACCTGATGCTCGTGTTGTTACAAAGAAAAACACGCAAAAGATTGAAAGGAAACATCTGTCCCTGCGGACATGGAGCGCACGATTAGTTAGGAAGGGACTCCGTTTTTCAAAAACAGAACGGATGCATAAGATAGTTGTCGCTCTTACAATAAACGTCTGTTTTTTTGAGAGAATTGGTTTGATACAATAATTTTAGGACATTACCCCCGCCGCCCTTACCTGTTTGTCCGTTTTCACAAGAAAATCCATCACGGGCTGCGCCCATCTTCCTCCCTCTTCCTTCACCCCCTCCAGTTCCCGCAAGTGGTGCGCATTGCACAGCCCGTGGATTCTTCCCTCATAGCTATAATAGCGTGTAGTTGGCACGAATAAACCATATATAGTGGTTGTTGGGCCGTTTGAAGACTTTTCCGACAGTCTCAACAGGACTGTATATGCGCAGACCCGTTTGCGGGTCTGACACCGCTAAGGCGGCTCGGCCTCCGCAACGGCTAGGTCATTCCGCTGCGCGCAGACATTCGGTCTGAACATTCCCACATCCTAGTCTTTCACAAAGAGCTTGTAGAAAAGCAACAGGAGCTTGTAGTGGAAGTAAGAGAAAACCCGGAAAAATTTCAGGGGGTTCCGAAAACAGTAGATAACCCACTCAAGGCCCCGGTCAAAGGTCTTGCGGGAGGGACGGCGTTTTCGCTCGGCGAATACATCGTACAGGTCGCTGCACCAGAGTCGCAGCCCCCTGGAAAGCTGCTTGTCGTTCCTGACGATCCAGTTTTCCTCCCCCCGCACCCTCTTGCCTACCAGGAGCAGGGAAGGAGACGCCTTGCGGATGGCCTCAATGATGGCCGGCTCTTCCTGTTTCCTGAAACCGCCGATAAAACGGCCCACGACGTAGAGATGGGGGAAGGTCTGGCGGATGTTCCGTTCCGTTTTCCCCAGGATCCGCCGCGTCCCCCCCAAAAGGTACAGGGAAAGTTCCCGTTCTTCCAGGACGGTGAGCAGATTTATCACAAAATCAAAGGGCATATACCGTACCGCTTTTTTGCCGGTAAGGAAACGCAGGCCCCCGACCAGGCTTTTGGAGATAGGGATCACCAGGCCGGCCTTCTTCACGAAACTGCCGTATTCCCCGTTACGCCTGGCCCGCAGCAGATCCGTCAGGGAGAGGAGGACGATGTTTTTTCCCTCCCCCGAAGCCAGCAGATCGCTGAGCGCCTCTTTAAGCCGATCCGGCGCCACAATGTCCAGGGGAATTTTAAACAGGCTCACCCTTTCCCTGGAAGGCGGGTTCTCCTGTTTCAAGGGAGAGACGGAAGGTTCCGGGGCAGGGGAATCCTCCGATTCCCCTTTTACCGCGGCTGGTATATCCACGATGTATTCTCCAAAAGAATAATACGTACAGCGGCCGCTCCGCAAAGAGCGGCGGTTTCGGTTCTTAAAACCGTGTCGCCAAGCTTAAATGGTTTGAAACCGGCTTCCAAAAAACGGGATACTTCGCCGGGGGAAAATCCCCCCTCAGGGCCTATGACCAGCGCCACGACATCAAGTACCTTACCAAGATAATTATGAAGGGTAAGCTTTTCAAGAGGGCTTACCGGATCCTGGTGAAAGAGAAGCCCCAGCGGGCGGGAGTAACGGCCTTTCAGGGTTTCCCAGTAAGAAAAAAGCCCCTCCAGGCTGAGGGGGCCGTACAGCGAGGTGGGCACAGAAGAACCGCTTTGCTGCCGGGCCTCCCGGATAATCCGTTTCCAGCGTTCAAGCTTTTCGCCGCTGTCCCGGATTTTTGGGACGGAACGCTCCGCCGCGAAGGGGATTATCCCGGCAATACCCATCTCCGCGGCCTGGCGGACGATAAGATCCATCCTGGTTCCCTTGGGAAGGGCCTGAAAGAGCAAAACCGGCGGCAAAGATTCAGGCGGCGCCGTTTCCGGGCCCGCTTCCGTGGGCAGGGGCCGGCAGCGGCCGATCAGTATCCCCCCGTCGACGGATAGAACCTGTACCAGGACCTTCCCGCCGTTCCGTCCCGAACCGGTATCCTGAACAGGCAGCAATGCCAGGAAACTATCCCCCGCCCCCAGCCGCCTTACCCGGACCAGGTAATGGTAATCCTCCCCCTGAAGCTGGACGGAACCATCGGTATCGGGAGAGACGGGCAACAGGAACTGTTTCATGTTTCCGGTTAAGAAGCCTGGGCGAGATCTCCGGCGGCCTCTTCCTGCAAGATCTTGAGGGTTTTCGCGGACTGCATCAATGTACGGTAAGTTCCCCCGCGGAGAATGTTCACCCCTTCCTGTAACTGGACATCGTACTCCAGATCGTAGATCGGGGCGATAACGGTACGGTTCTGCTCGTCCCGGATAAGCCGGCGGAGCAGGGAGGTGTTGCCGATCCCGTACTCCCTGCCCAATTCCCTGGCGTAGATGTCAATGTCGGCGAGGCTGGCCTTGGGGTTAGCCTCGATGAAATCGGGGATTTTATTCGCCGTCATAAGGGCGTTGAACTTTTCGGCGTCCTCGGCGGTAAATTCGGGGAATTTCACTTCCCGGTCCGGGGGTATCCCGATCTTGTCGATGTTTACATCGCTGGGGGTGTAGTACCGGGCCGTGGTAAGTTTGAAACCCGCCTTGTCCAGGGGGAAGACCTGCTGAACCGATCCCTTGCCGTAGGATCGTTCCCCTACCAGGTAAGCCCGGCCCCGATCCTTCAGGGCGCCGGCCACAATTTCCGAGGCCGAAGCGGAACCCCGGTTGATAAGCACGATCACGGGGATATCCGGGGGGACGACGGTGGATCTTTGGGCGTTGAAGACGGCGTTTTCCGAGGGGATCCGGGACTTGGTACTGACCACCACGCCGCTGTCCAGGAAGAGATCGCAGATCCCGATGGCGGCCTGCAAAAGCCCGCCTCCGTTGTTCCGCAGATCCAGAATCAGGCCGCGGTAGTTTTTCGCCTTAAAACTGTTCAGGGCCTCCCGGCTCAGGTCCGCCGTCATAGGGGTAAAGTTGATCAGCTTAAGGTAGCCTATATCCCCGATCATATCGTACTTGATGGTGGGCACCTTGATGATTTCCCTTACCAGGGTAACGGGAAATTCGAGTTTGGCGCCCCGGCGGATTTTTATGTTTACCGCCTCTCCGGGAGATCCCCGGAGCCGGGACACCACCTCGTCCAGGGTAAAGGAACCGGTGTCCTCGCCGTTGATTTCGATGATCAGATCCCCGGGGCTTATCCCCGCCCGCCAGCCCGGGGTGTCCTCGATGGGAGAGGAGACCTCCGCGTAGGAAGGTTTGCCGTCAAGGCGATCCTCTATGGGCTTGGATATGTAAAGCCCCACCCCGCCGAAGCTCCCCTGGGTAATGTCACTTAGATCCGACATTTCTTTTTCCGACAGAAAATTGGAATGGGGATCCCCCAGGGAATTCAGCATTCCGGACATGGCGCCCTCGAATACCGTTTTGGGCTCTACCTCTTCCACATAGTGACGCTGAATGAAGTCGAATACATTCTGCATGGTAGAGGTGTACCGCTTGGTATCCTGGGTCTGGGCCTCCGCCCTGGGCGCCAGGGCGGAAATAAACACGCCGCAGAGAAGCACAGTGGAAAGAACCCACAACCAGGAAAACGGGAATTTCCCGCTTTGGGGAAAAAAGGGGGAATTTGCTTTACTCATAAAGACATTCTGGATAATTTTTTGATCCTGTGCAAGCTAGACGCCGTCGTAACTTTTCAGTGGTGGCGCAATTTCAGAACTTTTTCTTGTTTTCCGGTGTTTTAACACAGGTGACCGCATAGTTACACGCCGTCAGGATCTTCAAAAAAGAGGGGCAGGGGCAGGATGCCCCGCAAAAACGGGTTCCCCCGCAGCGCCGGGGAAGACAGGGGGCTCAGGGCGGAAAACAGCAGTTCCGCCGCCTCCCGGCTTTCCAGATCAAGATCCGCCCGCTCCTTTTCCCCAATCCGGGCAACCGAAACCCCGCCTCCCGCCGCCGAAAGCCGGAAAGTTCCCTCCCCGGCTATACGCAAAACCGCCGAACCTTCGGGAAGGGCTTCGCTTTGGGCCTTCAGCCTGAGAAGCGGGGGAAGGAGCCGGGAATAATCAAAGATTCTGAAGCTGTAGGCGGTGGTAAGGGCATAATCCTCGGCAAAACGGGAGAAAGCGTCCAGTTTTTCCCTTTCCTGGGGCTGGACGGTAACCCTGACCTGATCCCGGTCCCCGTTCCTGCCCCGGAGATCCAGGAAAAGGCCGATCAGTTCCGGCAGCCGGGCCGCCAGTTGGGAAGGATCGCTTAGGTTTATTTCGGGGATCTCTTCCCCGGAAGGATTGCAGATCAGGTAGCCAAGAAAGTTACCCTCCTCCAGGGCGGCGTATACCCGGAAGTTCCAGGAACTGAGGATGTCGAAAAATTTCTCCCGGGGCCGC